>CAZMTW010000110.1:0-3283 GCA_964569285.1 uncultured Gammaproteobacteria bacterium | reverse complement strand
TATATGATTATGATCATAGCAGATAAGCGGCCACGCTACTTGGTTGAGATTCATGACCCCGTTCTAGCGCAAAGCAATAGACAACTATATCAGAAAATTTGGAAGATGGTGCAGTAGTTGGTGCAAGACTCTTTCTGTCTCATATCTGAATATCTATCTTCGCATATGGAGAATCGAAGATAGCGTACATGGGGTTTATGTCTTTGATCATTTTTTTTCTACTACTAGTTGTCCGCAGGCCGCGTCAATGTCGAGGCCTTTTGAATATCGAATAGTTGTTGCAATGCCAGCGTCTTCCACAATATTCTGAAACGCTTCTAGATTTTTTTTGGAAGAGCTTTGCATATCTGCCCTCGTGTGGTTCCATGGAATGAGGTTGAGTTTAAGTTGATCTTTTAAATGACCAAAGTGTTGTACAAATGCTCGTGCTTCTGACGGCATATCATTTACATTCAATAGCATAACGTACTCTATTGTTATATGGTGCCTGCGGTTGCCTCGTTTCTCTAGATAATCCTCACACCATTTCGCAATTTTCTGCATTGATGTTGCTTTATGAGTTGGAACAATCTTTGTGCGTGTTTCATCTGTTCCTGCGTGTACTGACAATGCCATGCGCACCGTCGGGAAATCATCGTCTTTTAATATTCTTGCCAGAACAACTGGAGCACACACAGAAGATACTGTTATCCGTGTTGGACCGATCTCCATGTCATCTACCAAAATCTTTACCGCTTTTTTTACGGCTTCGTAGTTTGCAAGCGGTTCTCCCATTCCCATAAACACAATATTTGTGATGGGCTCCTCATCTGGTTCTGTGAATTTAAAATACCGAACCTGGTCTACAATCTCATCTACGGTGAGGTCACGGATGAACCCCATGGTTCCTGTTGCACAAAAGGTACAGGCCATTGCGCACCCAACTTGTGAAGAAACGCAGATGGTTTTTGTTCTACGCGCGTTTGGCATGTAGACCGCTTCAACCTTTTCTCCATCGTTCAATGTGATGAGCGCCTTCTTTGTGCCGTCATTTTTTGATTCAAATACTTCTTGTGCTTCAAACGCATACCATCCAAATTTAGTTGAGAGCTCTTGCTGAAAATCCTTCGACAATGTAGTGATCTGATCCCATTCAGGCTGCGAGTACCACGCATCCTTGATTTGTTGAATACGAAAAGACTTTTCACCTTTTTCCTTAAGGAATGCTTCAATTTTTTCTAACCGGGTATCCATTAAACACACTCTACCATGTAATTGACTTGCCTTCTATTACGACAGTTGCTTTGCTGCTAAATCTTGAAGTGCTTGTTGGTTCTTGTGGACTGACTTCATACACATTCATAACACCATCTTCTGTTTCAAAGGTGTGTGATGGTTTGAACTCTGTCGGGGGTTGAGATTCTTGTCTTCTTGGATTCATATATTGTGGAGTATATACACAAGTGCTGCAAAATGGAAGCCCTCTTTAAAAATAGCTTCCCACCAGTTGTTCTGCATATGCTGAAGTGAGTCCTACCGTGCTGAAGTTCAGCAACTCACCCGCGTAAAACGTGTTTTGTTTACCTTGCATACCTTCTAGTGTATCAAAATACCCGTCTTTCATTTCCTGTGGACTCACATGCGCAAAATACTTCCAATGAACATTCATATGAACCCCAGTCATTTTTCCTCCCATTTTTTCGATGAGGGTAGATATGTTTTCCAGTGCGTGCTCATCGGTCAACTTCCAATCACCCACAATGTAAAATGTATACACATTGGTGTCGACATGGCGGTTATACCAAAACACCGGCTGCCCCATTTGGTCGGACTCATAGTTGCCAGGCAAATATCCACTCATTTTGGGAATGCCTTCAACCTCGCAGGCGTACGTACGGTAATCGATATACTGAATTTTTGAAAATAACTCTTCCTCTAACTTGCTAGCGTCCAGGACTTCTAGAGCTTCATCGAGCGGAGAGGTTATAATTAGCTTGTCGAACTCCAGTTTTTCACCGTTCACGGTCAGTGTTACACCGTCAGTGCGATCAATATACTCAATAGTGCTGTTGTAGCGAACATTATGTTTCTCCGAAACTGCCGTCCACAAATGCTGAATGCCTTCTGGAAACGTAAACATTTGTTTTCTTACAAAACCCTGAACAATCGCCCACGAGTAATACTTAAGAACATACGCAGCAGAGATATCCTCAAAATACCCATAACCGTATCCAGTAAAGAATGGCGCAAGGTAGTCGGCGAGGTATTCAATATTCTGCTCCTTTGCCCACTCATTAAACGGCGTAGCGAGTTCGGAAGGAATGTGTGTAAGACCAGGCTCTGCAACGCTCTGATATTTCTTTGATAACTTCCTGTATTTGAAAAATACCTGACGAAATAGTTTGAATTTCTGTGCCAGAGTTTCCTTTGGAAGCGACTCTCCAGTTTTTGGATTCACCAACATGCTTCCACCAAAGTTAGCCTGCTTCAACGGCACGTTAAATTCTTTTGCGAGACGGAGCACCAGTTCATTTGCAGATGAAATCACTCCTGCACCTAGTTCATACAGCTTTCCTTCAATCTCAACAGTAGAACATTTGCCACCTGCGCGGTCTGATCGTTCAAAAACAGTGATGTGCTTGTATCCTTTTTTTCTAAGAGCCTCTGCAGCAGTTAATCCGGCAGCTCCAGCTCCAACAATGGCAACTTTTATTTCACTGTTTTCTGAATTTTCCATAGCAGATTCTTTTTAAGAATAGCTGATGCACACAATACGCCACCCATAGTTCCACCTGCAATACTTGCAATCAAGACATCCTGTCCACTGAGGTATAAATTCTTCACTGGTGTGTGAGGTTTGAGGAACTTCTGTCGAAATCGTTTAGGTGTGTGCTCTACGCCATAAATTTCACCATGCTCATGCTCAGAAAAATGCGTTGTGGTAATGGGAGAGGACACTTCGTAGTGCTCGACCTTTCCTTTGAGCTGAGGTGCAACACGATACAGCTGCTCGAACATCTTCTCTGCCATTTTTTCTTTGAGCGCTTCATATTCTTCTCCACGCTTATTCCACTCTGTGTCTCTCCATGTATCAAACCACTCATTAGAAAGAATAATAATAACCTCTGCTGTCGTGCGTCCAGGATAGTTCTTTTCTGATTCGGAATCTTTTGCAGATGGGAACGATGCGAAAGCAACCGGTATGGTTGCATCAAAGTCAGTGTAGGCTTCGCGGCCTCTCTCATGATTATATTCTTCCGGAAAAATCCAGTAGTTACACTTTGGAAGATTCAAATCAGCAGTC
>CAZMTW010000109.1:0-3305 GCA_964569285.1 uncultured Gammaproteobacteria bacterium | reverse complement strand
CCATCTTCATCATAATACACATTGTTACCAGAGTCATACTCACAATCTTGTACCGCTGCGGAACCACCATATACCCATGGCTCATCGCCAGCATTCCATGGATCAGGATCGTCGGAGGCGTAGAAGAAATTATATGGATCGGTCGGTAATGTCTGTTCGAGGACGTTTCCAAGAGCACCTTGCCACGACGGCCAGACGCTTGTTGTTATTGCCGAAACAAACGATCCAAAAGAATCACTTTGTGGTTGTGGAAAATCACCATGTTCATCAAAGTACGCGTTGGATTGATTCACAATAGAACCGATGTCACTAATACGCTTGGTATCACGGACCAATTTTTCTTTTTGGGAACCTTCACATGCTGCGTAACTAATGCTTGGATTTGTGTTGAATATTAGATTCTCTAGTACTTGATTTGCGATGTTCAGTACACCTGGCGCGTCATTGAATGTAAATAGATAGATATTATTATAAATATCATCTAAGTTGTTGCTATTCGAATCTTGCCCATCAATAATATTACTTGCAGAAATATAATATGATAGACCATCCCGAACCGCTTGATAACCATCAATTGTCATTTCGCTTGGCGAGTTTGGTTGCGGCACGTTCTGGTTGTACCACTCTAGTGGAGAGAGACTGGCTGCATTATCATATACCCGTACTCCAAAGGCATCTTGTTGGCTTGCCGCATCTACAAAGAGGTATTGCAAGAACCAATCATCATTGACACTTCCTTCAACAATGGCTGGAGGTGACAAAGTTGGTAATGTTGCGCTGTCACAGTACAGTACTCTGAAATGCTGTGGGAATGCGTGAGAGATATATGAGGAATGGCTTGGATCGTCATTATACTCCCACATCTCAGTTGGGTCGCAGAAAAATGTTCCCAGTGCTGCTGATACAGGTCCTATAGTGCCGGTCCAGGTAGACGTTGCTGTTGGATTCGCAGAAACCGTGAGTGTTTCGATTAATGTATTTTCTGTTCCACTCATGACAGTTTGTGTTTCTGCAGTCGCAGCTGGGCCATCCACTGCTTCTTCTGCTGCGGTGAGGTCTACCCATGCAATATTATTGCATGCATTTTCATTATAGTACGGAGCCCATGTGAAGTCCCATCCGATTAATGGCGTTGGTGCTAATGGCTGGCTATCATTCGACAGCATCGTTGCTGTAAAATCGGTTGTTTGTCCTGGGGAACTAAATGTAAAGAATGGACTGTTATTCTCATTATTCAAAAGACTAATTGATGTTGGTAAACAATTGTTTGGCAAGATACTGAACTCAATGGTTTCTGTATTGTCAACTAATGTCAGACCATATGCATCTGCTCGTACTTCTGTAACAAGGCCATCTACTTCACTTGGTACGACCAAATGATACGTTGAGGTCGGATCTGGAAATGGTGTTGATGGCGTGAGTGTATAGATATAATTACCATTCGCATCAGTGGTTGGAGTACCGTAGGTCGTTGCCGGAATGGTTGTTACAGAAACGAGGTTGCCAGTTGCATCTGGTTGGAGTTCATCAAAGTAGATATTGTTAATACCTACCATACTTTGACTCATAGTGACCTGAAATTGTGAATTTGGACAAATACCTGTCGCGCCATTATTTGGTATTGAATCTTCAAATGTAGGTCGTGGTACACAGGTGTTTCCGCTAATCGCGGCATCATATACGCATGCATTTCCATCTCCGCAATCAGCATCTGTGAGGCATCCATTTGGATTTGATGTGCAGTATCCATTAATACAATATGCATCTGCTGGGCATTCTGCAGCTGTTGAACATGTCACACCAAAGAATTGTCCATTACTTGGGCAACTATCTACTACAGCAGTTGCAAATCCACTCAGCGCTCCGGCATCGAGTGTTGAAAGGCTTTTGCCACTGTTGAGAAATGTGAAATTCGTTCCAGGCACGTTTGGTGAAAACATATCAACCGTTTGACCAGATACAAATCGATCTCCTTCAAATCTCACTTCTGTGCCAGGTATACTTGGAGTTGGAGTTCCTCCGGTCGATGGAACAAGATTACATAGCACCGGCACACCTGATGCAGGGACAGGGACTCCGGTCGCACAATTTGCGATAATTTCAAATGCGTTTTCTTTGAGAACACTAAAACTATTTGCTGTAGATACTTCAAGATCGGCAATAGTTCCTATTGGAAGACCAGTTGTTGGAACTTCTGCAACTATAGATTGATCTGTCCATCCATTTGATCCACAAAGCAAGGTTGCGGGAATATTTTCAAACGTGACACCGCTTCCACTACCGTAGCTTCCAAAGTAGCATCCTGCAATGGTTGTTGGTCCTCCATTTGGTCCTTGTTCTGGAACTAATTCATTGATAACTGGTGTGCATTGACCTGAATTACATGTACTTCCAGGACATTGCCCATTATCTACACAATCTGCATCAGTCTGGCATCCGGAACATGCCGACGCAGGTGCACATGCGCCTGAATTACCGCAACAACCCGTTCCACAGTCGCTGTCTCTGTAGCAGGCAGGTGTAAACTCAAGAGTATTTGTACACGCATCAGCAATAACACATTGCTCGTCACCTCCATCAATAATTGCTAAGAATCCGTTTGTGGGCGGTGGCGATGCACCTGTTGCGACCTCTGACTCGATTTCGCTTGCAGTCCAAAATGTATCATCAGCTGACGCCGATAAACGATCAAGCCCTGCAGGCGGTAGAACATCTTGATCATCCTGAAAACTTGCGAATCCTTCGTTTGTTCCTAATGCTTGTCCTTGTACAACCACTTCATCACCCTCGCGTGCAGTATTAGGACTGATCTGACAAATTCCTGGACGTTCTATTCCGTTGACCGTAAATAACGTACCCGCAGGTTCTACAGCGTCTCCATATCTGGTAACGACTTCAACATTATATGCTTCTTCTGGAAGAGCTGTCTCTGGTACATCGTCTCCATCGCCATCATACTCATCTGGAATCTCGGCAATAATTTGTGTTGGAGTCCATGTATCTCCACATTGTGCTGCATCTGGCCATGCGGTATCCGCATGAATAGTATCACTTCCGTTATTCCAAAATAGCTCTCCTTTACTATCACCAAACATGCATCCGTTGACTGAAACCCACGTACCGTGATCACCATTTATTGGATTGATATTGTTCACCACCGGCGTACATCGTCCTGTATTGCTACATACAGATCCGGAGCAGGAGGAACAATCATCATCTGTTGTACAAAAACCAAAATCCACTTCGAATGAAGCGTCGTCGTTCACTAATTCGACTGCAGCATTCACATCCGTCTCACCAACATT
>CAZMTW010000108.1:0-3310 GCA_964569285.1 uncultured Gammaproteobacteria bacterium | reverse complement strand
CTTGCTCTCGTATTGACCAGTCTTGACCGCGTCTTCGACGATCTTCTCCATTTGTTTTGGCAACGAAATACTCATTACAGAACGCATAGGTGTGGTGCGTTAATTAACTGTATTACATTGTAATACAGTTGTACGTTTTGTCAAGTGTATATGTAAGAAAAAGTTTTTCCCGGCCAGCCCTATTGCTAGCCGGGTTTTTGATGTCTCTCCGTTCACTAGTCCCTTCTGTCGTATACACAGCTGTAGGCCGCGGTATTGTGACACTCGATCTTGATAGGCACTCCCATTTCCACAAAGCACTGCTGTCTGGCCGTGCAGGTCATCCCGCTTATGATCATGGTGCCGTGCAGGACGGTGATCACCTCCCTGTACTCCTTGTTGATGCCGAAGTCGTAGACCTCGTCCCATCCCAGGATGATGCCCGTAGACATCCTCCCGTACAGAGGGTGGTGGAAGAGAAGACTCTGGACCCTGGACTTGCCACCGAACTCATAGCTGTTGTGCGTGATCTCACCTCTCGCCTCGTAGAAGTGACCGCAGAAGACCGCGTCACGAAGGTTGAGCATGAAGCCACTGTAGAACGCGACCAGGTTGGGAAATCCGACATCACCCTCGTTCATGGTTCCGACGAGCGAGAGCCGGTTGCCGATGACCACGTCCGTGGCGATGGGAGCGAGTAGCTCCTGATGATGAATGCGCGCCATGTAATCCTCCTGGTGACGGTACACCATTGCCGCGGTATGCGACTGTACACTCTACTTGGAATCGCTCATTTTGTTAATGAGATATTTACAATATTGTGTCTTTTGCTGTTTTTAGTAATAAAAATAGGTACTTCTGAGTATCTACATGTTGTCGAAAGCCGACAACAAACTACTTATCTAAGGGGTACGACTTATTAACAATTTCATTTTTTGCGTGAATCCACGCAAACTCAAACATCTTACGCTGTGTATCTGCTATTATCGTGTCTTGTATCACCACCGCTTTAAGTTCTGAAGGAATATTCACACTGTATTTATCATCATAGATCACTATAAATCCCTCACTGTCGAACTGATCTTTGTCTACAAAGCGTGCTTTCATGGGTGGAGAGTCCGGATCGTCTATATATCGCTCCTTCACATACGCGTGCGCCTCAGGAGTATCAATAAAAATAAAGCGCGTAGGCACCTGTCGCTCTTTCTTTAGTGGAAAGTACACCTCATCCAAATACTCACTAAACACTGAAGTATAATTCTCAATCTTCGTCCACTCTAGCATCTCACCCTTGCAACTGAGCACATCTGTTGAGTAACTCTTCATACCCTCAAATCCATCATAGTACTGTATGTTTGTTTTCTCCTTTTGACTTGCCGCTCTTTTCTTTAGCTCTGGCACTAATACTTCCAACTTCTGCGACTGCTTTTTGAGGCGCTTGTGACGTTCGTTCACAACATCCCACAATTTCATAGGGGAGTAGGCAACAATCTGCTTCCGTGTACCGGTGCGGTCTTCATACAGAAGTCCTTTTTCTATCAAAGACTCAATAACAGCGTATGTTGTCACTCGATTCAACTTTGCCTTTTGCGCAATATGCTGTACCGACTCTAGTCCCAATTCTAATGCAGCCATATATATACTAGCTTCATTGTCAGTGAGGTCAAATTGTTGTAGTTCTTTCTTGAGATCCATTCCCGTAGTATACCCTTTTCTCTGATCTCTTCACATACTGTACCAAAATCCCTTGACATCACATACACTTCGAGGTAGTGTATCGTGTCGTATTCGACACTTATGAACACTCAATTACAAGAAACATACAAGGAAATATTTGCACATATTGATGCTGCTGAGCACGTTATGTTGACTATGCACAGAAAACCGGATGGTGATTGTGCAGGATCGTCTTTAGCTGTGTCTCATTACCTCGATCAAATAAAAAAACCTCACACTGCGTTTTGTGTTGACGAACTTGGAAGCTCGCTTAAATTCCTTCCTGGCCAAGAAAAAGTGACATCTGACCCAGAACACTGGCACCCAGAAAAAGCAAAATTCGATTTGCTTATTGTATTTGATTCTGGCGACCTTCGACACAATGGTATTGCCGACTATGTAGACAAGCTCACACATGACTTCAAGATCATCAATATTGATCACCACGCAACCAATGAAGGATATGGTCATGTGAATTTGGTTATCGATAATGCATCTTCAACATGTGAGATTGTTCATGACCTACTTGATTCTATTAATGCTCTGAACAAGAACATTGCAACCTGCCTCATGACCGGTCTTATTACTGACACCGGCAACTTCACGAACCTCGCAACAACCGCATCTGCAATCAATACCGCTGCAAAACTCCAACTCCATGGCGCGAACCTCAAGCAAATCAGCGAACGTACAATGCAGAATCGGAAATACACCACTCTCAAGCTATGGGGACGTGCATTGGAACGACTAACACCAAACAAAGCTGGTATTGCCGTTGCCATGATCACTAGAGATGATATTCTAGAGTGTGAGGCCGATTCAGAAGCGGTAGAAGGCGTTTCTAACTTTTTAAACTCACTTGACCAACAAACCGATGCAAAAGCTGTTCTTGTCTTAACAGAACTCGACCCCGGCCAGATCAAAGGAAGTCTGCGCACCACCCACCCGTTGATGGATGTGGCAAAAATTGCTACACTCTTGGGGGGTGGTGGCCATAAAAAGGCTGCTGGCTTCAGCATTGATGGCCACATTGTCGAACGTAATGGCCAATACCTAATAGAACCAATTAAAGACACATCAACATGGGAGCATACCAAGACATTACAAGCATTGCTGGAGGGAACGATACCGTCAGCAACTACATGATTCCAACCGTCATTGAGAAATCAGCTTACGGAGAACGCTCATATGACATTTACTCACGCCTCTTAAAAGAGCGTATTATTTTCCTAGGCACACCGGTTAACGACCAGGTAGCGAATGCAGTTATCGCACAACTCCTTTTTCTTGAATCACAAGATGCAGAAAAAGAAATCAAAATTTATATCAACTCACCTGGCGGAGTAGTGTCTGCTGGTCTCGCAATTTATGACACCATGCAGTACATCAAACCAGATGTTTCAACTATTTGCGTTGGCATGGCTGCGTCTATGGGTGCATTACTTCTTACCGCTGGTACAAAAGGGAAACGCTTTTCTCTCCCAAATGCAGAAATCATGATTCACCAAGTCATGGGTGGTGCAGAAGGACAAGCAACAGATATTAAAATTGCAGCTGAGCAAATTCTACACGTCAAAGACAAACAAGAAAGATTGGCAGAGGCTACTTTTTCTTC
>CAZMTW010000107.1:0-3346 GCA_964569285.1 uncultured Gammaproteobacteria bacterium | reverse complement strand
GCGGTGTATCAGGAACAAGTTATGGAAATTGCCCGACGACTGGCTGGATATAGCTACGGTGAAGCTGATGTGCTTCGAAAGGCGGTTGGTAAGAAAATTAAATCTCTACTTGACGAGCAAGAACAACGGATGATATCGGGCATGATCAAAAATGGGATTGATCATGTGATTGCGAAACAAATTTGGGAATTCATTTTACCATTTGCTCGATATGGATTTAACAGATCTCATGCTGCCTGCTACGCGATGATAGCGTATCGAACCGCATATCTCAAAGCAAATTATCCTGCTCAGTTCATGGCATCTCTCCTTACCGCAGATCATGGCAACACAGAGCGAGTTGCATTCGAAGTAGCACACGCACAGCAAATGGGCATGGAAGTGTTAGCTCCAGATATTAATGAAAGCTATGGAACATTTACAGTTGTAAAAGACAGTTTAACAGAGGAAACACAACGCATTCGATTTGGACTAAAAGCTATCAAAAATGTTGGCGAGCATATCATTAATGTCATTATCGCCGAACGCAAAGCAAATGGTCTATTTAAGAATATTGAAGACTTTCTTCAACGCGCTCAAGATAAAGACCTAAACAAAAAATCTCTAGAAAGCCTTATTAAGGTTGGAGCTTTTGATTCATTCACTGATCGAAATACGCTTCTGCTTAATATTGAAACCTTACTTCAATTTGCCAAACGCATTCAGCAAGAATCAGTTACAGGCCAAGACAGTCTATTTGAAAACATTCAAACAGAACAACCTCAATTAACACTTTCCCCTACTCCACCTATTGATAAAAAAATACTTCTCGAATGGGAAAAGCAATTACTTGGCATTTATCTTTCTGGACATCCTCTAGACGAATACAAGCAACTACTCGAAAAAATTTCAATTCCATTTAGAGAATTACGTGAACATCCAAAAAATAGAAAAATCGAATTAGTTGGTATGGTATCAACTGTAAAGCGTATCACTACAAAAAAAGGTGAACCGATGGTATTTGCAGGATTTGCCGATCACACAGCAGAAATCGAAGCATTGGTCTTTCCAAATATGCTCAAAGACACTTCCACGTTGTGGGAAGAAAATACGGTATTAAAGGTACAAGGAAAACTCGATGATAAAGATGGACAAATAAAAATTCTGGTCGAGGCAGCAGAACGGGTCAATCCAGAAGATTCAATCAAAAAAAACGAAACTATCATTATTTCGGTACCACAGGAAATGAACAAAAAACTATTTACCGAGATGAAATCTTTACTTGATGAGTCCGATGGTCCACACGCGGTTTTCTTGCAGGTGAATGGAGAGAAAATTGATACCAAAACATCTATAGATGAGATGACTATCCTAAAACTTGAAAAGCTATTTGGACGAGAAGCAATCACTGTGGTAAAATAGACCCAATTAACGCATAAAATTAATGCCTCCTACAAAAAAGAAATCAACCCCACCAAGCCTCTCAACATCAAGAATCGAACGTTGGTATGGAAAGATTGCAACTGCTTTCGCATTGCTGTCAGTAGTACTCCTTGTACTCATCGGCTACTTCTCTTTTTCAAATACGACAATCACAATTACTCCTGCAATTGTGACCCAAGAAGTCGCGCTTGAAACAACATTAAAAGACCTTAATGGTGTTTTTCTTCTTGCCGATGTCGAGGATACGTTAGTATACGACAACATTGAAGGGACAGAACAAGTTGCAAAATCAACTGGGACCGTCACACTCTACAACAAGTACTCAGCTCCTCAACCGCTGGTAGAAACAACGCGATTACTCTCTGACACCGGCGTGTTGTTTCGCACCACAGAAACAGTAACTGTTCCAGTTGGTGGAGAAGTAGAAGTAGGAATCATTGCAGATGAAGAAGGACCTCAAGGAAAGATAGGTCCAGCGCACTTCGAGGTTGTTGCTTTGTGGGATGGTTTAAAAGATCAAATATACGGAGAAAGTACTGAAGCAACATCAAGCGGCACGATCACTGTTGGCGTTGTCGACCAAACTGCTATAGCGAATGCGCGCACCGAACTAGACCAGCAACTTACTGAAAAAGGCATTCAAATAATTAAAGAGGATTTTGGAACTCGAAAAGAAGGTTTGCCAGAAAACGCATTACTACTTGAAGTAGGAGCACCAGCAATTATCTCAACTGCATACGGGGATCCAAGCGCAGAAATAGGAACTGAAACAGATTCATTTTCAATTACCAACCAACGTACAGTTGCTGTGCCTGTTATCAATTCCGCAACGTTAGAAGAAATGATTCAAGGACAATTTGGAGAAGAAATCGCAGATGGTTTCACCGCATCAGACACTTCACTTTCATTTGATGATATGTCTATTACAGTCGTTTCGTTAAGTGACGACAATTCAGATGCAGTTCTAGAAGTAACTGTACCGATGCAAAGCACCATTACAGAGAATCATGTCATCCTTCAACCAGAAGCGCTTATTCACAAAACTGAACCAGAAATCCAATCATTTTTAAGTCAATATCCTGAAATCAGTTCTGTGAACGTCTCATTCTCACCTTTTTGGGTAAAACGCACTCCTGATGTTGCTGGAAGTATAACAATCAAACTTGCGCAATAACTTGACAAAGAGCCTCATAAGGCTACACTACAGACATAGGATACGTCTGTAGTGATTTGGTTTGAACAGAGAATGAGGCCGCGGCTGAAAGCCTCTCAACGCCAATTCTATTAGACACTACCTAATCCGGATACACCGGAACAATTCAAAAAAGCGTCGCTGCACTTGTTCGCAGTGGAACTTGGGTGGAACCGCCCGGCAGGGTCCCAATTCAATGGGGCTTTTATTAATTTCAAAACAATGACACCAGAAGAACTCAATAAAGCACGACACTCATCCGCACACATGCTTAATGCGACTATCGCAAAAATGCATCCAGGAACAAAAATGGCTATTGGGCCAACAATTGACAATGGATTTTACCAAGATTTTGAGTTACCAGAAAACGTAACAATATCTGAAACCGACCTTCCAAAAATTCAAAAATGGCTCAAAAAGATGATCCAAGAGAAACACGACTTTGTTGGACGTGAGGTGACAGCAGAAGAAGCACGAGCCGCATTTGAAGGGCAAGCATATAAACTTGAAATGATTGACGAGTTAGAGGCAGAAGGAACTCAAATTACACTCTATGAATCAGGACCGTTGCTTGATTTGTGCCGCGGTGGTCACACTGACAATACTTCTGAAATTCCGCTCGACGGGTTAATGCTTCATAAGGTTTCGGGAGCATACTGGAAAGGTGACGAAAAAAATACAATGCTCACGCGTATCTACGGACTACTCTTTCCAACAAAACAAGAATTAGAC
>CAZMTW010000106.1:0-3407 GCA_964569285.1 uncultured Gammaproteobacteria bacterium | reverse complement strand
GCTCAAAAGAACCATCCGGTAGTCGAGCTGCAGTGACAGTGACGCGTCCATTCAGTGTTCCACCGACCCACACATCATCCTCGACAAAAATGAGGCCGTTGGTTGGTAATGGAATATTGACGTAACCCGAGAGGGGTGTCCATGTTTTCTTATCATTCGATTCATACGTCCATGTTTCACCGTTATATCCATTGACTGGTCCATAGACTGATTTAACCGTGTTGACCGTCAATGTGCCATCAGCGTTAAACACAATGTAATAGCCATGACTGCCCGAGTCAGGAAGATACAGACCATCAGGTGTATTCGCATCGGCTTGCAGTTGATCAAGATCAAGGAGAAGCGAGTTGAAATCGACGGTATCTGCGGGGAACTCCCAAAAAACCGGATCGACACCAGATCCCCAAACACCATCTTTCACTTCATTACTGCAGCCATGTTCTGCACCACAAATATAAGTTTCTTGTGCTGAGGTAAGAAGAGAATCGCCAGTTCCATCCATTCGAACTCCACCGTTAGAGTGAAGTTGACCACTGATTGATTCTCCATCACCAAACCACACATTACTATTCGTTAAAAATGCGAAATGTGCTAGCGATGGTTGACCATATCGAACACGAACACGTGATTCCGTCCTTTGATGTTCTTGCTGATGTGCACTAGCAGTGATAACAGCAGTTGTTGAACCGACTGAAGGAGATGCGACGCTGAGATCGAATTCACCAAATATTCCGCCAAGAGGATCAGGATACTGCTGTACTCCGGTATCTGAAGCAAAGTCGCCTGGAGAATGCGTAAGATGCCATCTATAGTAGTTAACGCCTGCCTCAGCAATATGAAGCGCTTGAGATCGAGCTACTTCTTGTTCAACTGCTTTGTGCTGGACAAGAATGAAACTGAGTGTTGCGCCAAACATAACTAAAAATAATGAGGAAAACAATAAGACCAAGAGAAATGCGGAGCCACGTTGTGATGAAAGACATTTCATAATTTAGAAGTTTTCCTTAAGATTTCGCAATTGGATAAACAGTGAGAGATCGTGTGTTTCTGGGACACGCGTTGGATCCACATTCGTGGATACGAATACTCCAATCATTCGAACCTCAGTTTGATCAATTGGCGCGGATAATGGATTAGTCACTTGATCATCGGGATAATCTTCGTTGAAATAAGTAAAGAGGGGGGCAGTATCATTCACAACATAGGATGCAAGAGTTGTAATAACTTCTGATGCAGGTTGATATGTGAGCGGATCACCTGTAGGTTCGACAATGCCGCGCTGCAATAATGTACCATCGAGGAAATAGTGCACACGTTCTGTAAAGTCGTCACTATCAATATCACTGAAGAAAATAATTTCTTGCTCGTCAATAAGCTCAAGCGGATATGCGCCAGTATCAGCTGCAACTGCTTCACGGAGTTCACTTGTAATAACCTTCAGCGCTTTACGGGCCTCAACAATCGCATCATTCTGTTGACTCACAAATCGCTGCGTATTAAGACCATCGATAACAAAACTGGAAGCCAGTACAAAAATAATTGATACAATGGTAACAGTGATCATCATTTCCACAATTGTAAATCCATGTTGTTCAGTCTTCATACGCATATGTTATACAGCAACAAGCGAAATAGTTTGCATCTCATCATCAGAAATATTAATCGTTCCAGAATAATCAATAAAATCAGCTGCGATGATCTCGATTGTAAATACGCCAATGTCGAGTGGTGTAAAAAATGTCTGGCCAGATGCATTTGTAGATTGAGTAAGGTCTATTGGAAGAGGTACGCTTGAGACGTGTACAGAAGCCGATTCAACAGGATTTTCACTTCCATCAACAACAGTAACAAGAAGAGTTTGGTCAGCATCAACAGCCACTTGGATTGTGAGCGGTGTATTCGATGCAGGAGGAAGCACATACGGTACATGTGGAGTACTGCCAGCAAAATCAAACCCAGACGCATCATCAATAGCGATTGAATACGTATCATATTCCATGTCTACAACTTCTACATTGCCGTCAGCACCAGAGGTAATTGTTTCGTTATATTTTGGAATATCCAAACCTCCGAGATCAGTTCCTATTCGGTTTGATCCTGTGAGCTGCATTGGCAAGTTGACAATACTATTGCCCGTACCCACTTCCTCTACATGAAACTGAATAGAGCTCAGCTGGTCGATAAAGAAAGTAAGAGAGGTTATTTCTGATGCAAGGATAGATTGATCTCCAGGATCAGGGTTTGGATTATCCACAGGGTCAACCACATATGTTTGTCCACTCGAATATCCATCTTTTGAAACTTCAACGTGATACGTTTGAACACTTGGCTCAGCGCCAGGAAGAATAAAGCGTCCATTAATATCAGTATATGAGGTAATAGAAACTGGTGGATTGACAGTTGGATTCGTTATTTGCACAGTCGCCCCAACAACAGGATCTGTTTCAGCATTATGTGTTTCGATCCAGAGCGTGCCTCCTCCAGCTGTTGTTTCTAAGCCATCCGGTACAATAGTTGTAATCAGTAAGACAGGATCATTAATGTATTGACCTTCCCAAGTGACTTCAACGCGCACTTTTTTATAGTCTGTATTCACCAAATCTGCTGGAGCGACGTCGTCAAATACATCATCAATATAGCGAATATCGGTATCAATCGTAAAAACCCTATCATTTCGTATGACAGTTTCAACCTGTTCAAATGCTCCTGAGGGAACACCACCAACCGTTCCAATAGACTCGTACGTCGCATTTCGGATTATTTCAATTTGTGATTGTGCTACAGAGAGACCGTCTAGACGAGATTGATCATCGCGAATAATTTGAATACTTAAGTAGATAAGAGAGGTCAACGCCGTACTGACCATGCTAAAAATAGCAACTGCAAACAGAGTTTCCAGTAGTGTCGAACCAGATTGTGGTGAGCGATCGTACATATTAAATAACATTCACCAGATTATACATTGGCCATAACACTGCAACAGCAATAGTACCTACGCCTACACCAAGGAAGAGCATAAGTATTGGCTCGATAAGAACAGACAAGCCGTCAAGTGCACTTGCTACTTCTTCCTCATAATGTTCAGCTAGTTCTCCACTCATTTCATCCAAGGATCCACTTTGCTCACCAACTATCATAATTTCAACCATTGTTGCAGGGAAAAGAACTTCGTCATTCGACAAAACAACCCCAATCGTCGTGCCTTTTTCTAATTGTGCAACGGCTTCATTCAAATACTTTTTATATGAGCGATTGCCTACTGTTTTTGCAATGGTCTGAAACGTATGTACGACAGAGATATCCGTTGAAATTAAGGAATGGAACACACGACTGATTCGAGCAAGATTGAATTCAACAAATAACGTTCCAAATAATGGCATTCTCAACATCAGGTGATGTAAAAACAC
>CAZMTW010000105.1:0-3458 GCA_964569285.1 uncultured Gammaproteobacteria bacterium | reverse complement strand
CGTAGCGACGAAGAAAAACAGATTTACGACATAGAAGGGGAAGATCTCTCACTTATTGGAACATCAGAAATAACCGTTGGCGGATACTTTGCCGGACATGTATTCAAGAAAGGGGAGCTAGACGAACCAAAGAAGATTGTTGCGCTTTCACATTGCTTTCGCACAGAAGCTGGAGCATACGGACGCACTTCAAAAGGGTTGTATCGCGTACACCAGTTCACTAAAGTAGAAATGTTCATCCTTAGCAAGCCAGAACACTCGGATGAAATGCATGACCACTTACTCGACATGGAAGAAAAGATCATACAACATATTGGTCTACCGTACCGTGTGGTAGACGTATGCACTGGGGACATGGGAGCACCTGCATACCGAAAATACGACATTGAAGCCTGGATGCCATTTAAAAATGGGTATGGTGAAATTACATCAGCTTCAAACTGTACCGACTTTCAAGCGCGTCGATTAAACATCAAATATGTCACTGAAGACGGCAAAAAAGAATACATACACACCCTAAACGGTACAGCTGTTGTTGGCTCACGCATGCCTCTTGCTGTTATGGAAAACAATCAGCAGCCAAACGGGACAGTACAGTATCCAATCCTCTAGAATCCTCGTTTTATCCTGCGAGCAACCTCAATAGGCCGAGTAAAAAATCGGTATTTTGTAGTAAGCGGTAAGTCTTGGCAAGGAAGTAAATTATAGAGCTCTCCACCAAACCCAGTTTTAAATTTGGTCACACCAATAAACGGGTGCGGCCTATGTAGCACCTTTGAGTAAAATTTGTGTTCAGGAACAATTCCCCAAAAATTGTATGTGGTGCAACCTCTTTTTTTGGCTTCCTGGATTGCAGTCCACTGTAATACATAGGAAGCTGGGATACGATTATATTCACTTAAAGAAGCTCCATGATGATACGAAGCCATGTCGCCGTAGTACATCATAATTCCTGATGAAATCTCCTTACCTTCATACTCAGCCGTGTATACAACCACCTCATCATCTTCAGTAAACGATTCAACCTGCGTGGTGAATAATTTGTTAGAGTAGGGGACAAAGTTATGTCGTGTCACCGTGTCCTTATGTATCTGAATAAACCGTTCAACGTCTTTAAGATCCGTGCTTTGTCGAATCGTCACACCTTCTTTACCTGCTTTACGAATGAGGTTACGCATTGTCTTGCGCATGCCTTTTTGAGTCTCTTCTTCAGTCCCAGAAATGTCTAACCACCAAATATGCTCAGCTAACATATGAATAGGAGCTCGTTTCCATCCATTTCCAGCGTACAAACTCTTGTTATCATCCGTGTCCTCAATAAAAGGAGAAGAGCGAATAAAATCTACATCCAACTCTTTGCCGCGCTTAACCAAATACGCAGTCAACTCATCAAAATGCTTCCAACCAGCATCACTCATCACCGGGCCATATGGTAGATACAGATAATGACCACGTCGAGCACGAACAACAGCTACTAAAGCTACACCAATAATAGAATCGCCTTCACGCACCACAATTGTCAGAGTCTCCTCACCCAGCGCCTCATGCACAGCTCGCATATTCCATGACTGCAAGAACGGAGGACGACTTAAGCCAAGCAAAAATCCTTCCCACTCATTTTTTGAAATTTCTTCAGATATCACAACGCTCATTTCAAAATCTTTTTAATAGCAGAAACTACATACGTAGCATCAGCAACAGACGTTGTTGGACTTGTAGGCACATTCACAACCCGTGATGAAACATTCTCAGCCACTGGACAACTTCCAACCACATACTGCACGTCCTCCAAAGAACAATCTGAAGGACCAATAACTGTGTTATACCAATCACCGAGCAAAATACCATCCTCACGTGCTGACATCAGCAGTGCTTTTGAATCATCAACCTCAAACGAGTATCGCAAGTACATCGCCCCATCAATCGCAGAAGAGATTGGTATAGACACTCCTTCGACACCGCTCAGCTCTTTCTCATACAAAGCAGACAACTCACGCCGATGGGTATTAAACTCTTCCAGTCGTCTGAGCTGACTTAGAGTCCAACGTGCAAGAATATTGGGTAACCGTCGACTTGAATGCTGTTCTCCAGATTTTTCACTTGTCGTCAGTACATCTGGTAGGATGTTAAACCATCGCCCTACATAAATTGATACCTTTCCAAGCGAGAAGAAATAATAGGTATGTTTTGCTTTCCAAAATATTATTGGATGTACTAACCGTTGGAACACCCAATAAAATGTCTGATTCCTCATTCCTAACCACGTACGATTTAAACCCTCGCCAATTTCTGGATTGTTTGTAATTGCCACACCACCAGAAACAGACGATACCACTTTATCTCTTCCAAAAGAAAACATAGCAGCATCACCAAATGTTCCAACTTTCTGGCCACCCACTGTCGCACCAAGAGAATGAGCACAATCCTCAATAAGCAACACGCCAAATTCATCACATAATGAACGAATCTTGACAATATCCGCAGGAATACCAAATGTATGTTGCACAACCACCACACGGACCTTCGCATGGCTCTGAAGCGCTGTTTGTAGAGCGTGAGGATCCATATTGTACGTTTCATCGATATCAACATAGACCGGAGTCGCACCATGGACAATGACCGCATTCGGCACTACGACACATGTAAACCCTTGCACGATAACCTCGTCTCCTTCCGAAATGCCAATCGCACCGAACAACTCACGTAAAGCGCTACGACCACCGTCAAACGAACGAGCAAAACCAACTTTATATCTATCTTTAAACCACTCGTCGAGTTGCTGAACAGACGAGCCTCTAATCCATCGAATCCACAAAAAAACATTCAATATATTCCACAACGCAAAACGAATATCTTTTCCTTGAGCATTAGGGGAGAGATGAGGAGAAATCGGTTGTTGAAAAAACCCAGGCATTATTCCTCGATCAAAAAGTCTCTCAATGCCTGCGCAACCCTACCTTCAATGACAACAACATCAGAATCAGAAAGTGTAGAAAGGACTCCACGCATCAATTGACGCGGCGAATCATTAACAATAATTTCACTTTCCTGCAAACCAGTCTGACTAGCAGCAACAGCTAAAGGATGTGCTGAATCTTTTTTGGTAACCACAAGCATATCTGCCACTTCACCAACACGCGCACCTACTGTACGGTGTTTTGCGTCCGACTCTGTACCGAGCTCAAGCATGCCAGGTGTTACAACAATCTTTCGTTTCTCTTTAAATAAAGCAAGATAATCTAATGCTGCTAAAAATCCATCAGGATTCGTATTATAACTGTCATCTATAATAGTACTGTTGTTCAGACCACGTCGAAGATGCATTGTTCCGTCGACGGTTTCTAACTCTCCAATTGCAGCAACAATATCACTCATTGGGACTCCTAAATGATGAGCAACAGTTGCGGATGCAAGAATTGAGGAAATAACTTGTTTTCCATACAAACGTGCTCGTACGT
>CAZMTW010000104.1:0-3527 GCA_964569285.1 uncultured Gammaproteobacteria bacterium | reverse complement strand
CTGGGTTAAAGATGAACGATTACAGCAGTTACACGAACAAGCACGACAATTGGTCAAAAAAATGAATAACTCAGGTCGCGTGTGGGGCTTTAAAGATCCAAGAACGTGCCTTACATTGCCTTTTTGGAAGCTACATATTCCAAATATGGTGTATATTGTTCCCACTCGTGATGCTGTGGAAGTGGCAGAATCGTTACAGAAGCGTCAAAATATTCCTATTCATCAAGGTATTACACTTTGGAGTACATATTGGAAACACATGATTCTGAACCTTCAAGATGAGGATGCAATTTTTACTCAATATGATAATTATTTTAATGATTGGAAAATAGAATTTCAACGGGTCATTGATTTTATTGGTAGCGAAGAAGTGACGTTATCGAAACACATAAATGAAATTGAAGCTATTATTGATCCTTCTGCTCGTCATAATGTTACCCGTCTAAGAAAGGGATTTATTTGTCAGCTTACCACGATGCAGGCTCAGGGCAATAATCTCATTACCTTGTTTGTTGATGAACTTCATTATCTTGTACAGCATATCTATGATTTTAGCTCTACACAGATTAATACCCTTCAGGAACTCCGACTGTCGAAAGACAAGAGCATAGAGGAACTTCAGAAGACTCTACGATCTATTCAACAACAATCAGATGATTTATTGATCCAGAGGACAGTATTTGAAAAAGAAAATGTACTCAAAGAGGGTCATATTGCAAATCTGGAAAAAGAAAATGTACTCAAAGAGGGTCATATTGCAAATCTGGAGACGAGCACAGTAGAGCAGCAGAAAGCGTTAGAGGAGCAGCAGAAAACCGAGAAACGCCTTTATGGTGAAGTAAAACAATTTTCAGATCATAACCAAGAACTGATTCACGCCCTTGAATTACGCACAAAGGAAAAAGAAAGTGCTGATCAGCTTGTTCGAGATCGAGATCAAATGATTGTGTGGATGGAATCGTCAATTTTTTGGAAACTGCGAAATAAATATGTGAAACTCAAATCATTTCGCATAGGCGCGTTTAAGGATGTATTTGGTAAAGCGTTAGGCGTATTGCATCATTCTGGTGTACGCGCTTTTTTCCGATATACTGCTCTTTATCTGAAGCATGGGCGAGGTTATTTTAAACATCAGGCAGTTGATTCTGCACGAGATTATCAGCAGTGGATAGCACGACATGAGGTCTATGATAATGCTGATGTTGCGCGCCGTGTTGAAGCGTTTACAATAAATCCCTTGATTTCTATTATCACTCCTGTCTACAATACCTCAAAAGACTTTCTTCGGGCGTGCGCTGATTCTGTTGTCATGCAGTCGTATCAACATTGGGAGTTGCTTATGCATGATGATGCATCTACGTCACCAGAAACTCTCGCTGAACTAAAAGAAATTGCACAGATTGATAAACGCATACGCATCACACATAGCAAGGAGAATGAACACATTTCTGGTGCCTCAAATCATGCTCTGAAGACTGCAAAAGGTGAGTATATTACGTTTCTTGACCATGATGACACCATATCCCCACACGCGTTAATGGAAGTTGTTTCGGCATTACATGAGCATCCGGATGCCAAATTTATCTATTCTGACGAGGACAACCTTACTCCAACTGGTGAGCGTGCAAATCCCTTTTTCAAGCCTGACTGGAATCCAGACCTCTTTTTTTCTATGAACTACACCAACCACATGAGTGTGTACTCCGCGGCTCTTGTGAAAAAAGTTGGAGGCATGCGAAAAGGATATGAAGGATCCCAGGACTATGATCTGACTCTTCGTATTTTAGACCATATCAAAGAAAGTGAAATTGTCCACATTCCAAAAGTACTGTATCACTGGAGACAGCTGGAAGGATCAACATCTCTCGGTGGTGGTCAGAAATCGTATACAACAGAAGCTGGTATGAAAGCGCTACGAGACTACCTTAAACGTAATGCCATAGATGCAACCGTCGTACAGGGAGCGACACCAGGCCGATACCATATACAACGCGTTATCAAAAACGATCCGCTCGTATCAATCATCATTCCGTTCCGCGACCAGGCCGGCATGCTTGAGCGCTGTGTGGAAAGTATTTTTAAACTGACGACGTATAAAAACTTCGAGATAGTTCTTGCGAACAATCAAAGTGAAGAAGCCGACACACTCGCGTTCATGGAGAAAATGAAGAAACTCGATAACGTTCATGTTGTTGATTATGACAAACCGTTTAACTTTTCTGCAATTAATAATTTTGCCGCTACAAAAGCGAAGGGCGACTACCTCCTTTTCCTGAACAACGACACGAAAGTTCTTACTCCACATTGGCTCTCAGAAATGCTCCAGTTAGCACAACGAGAGGATGTTGGCGCGGTAGGTGCAAAACTACTCTACCCTAATAATACTATTCAGCATGCAGGCGTTGTAGTTGGTATTCAACCTATTGCTGGTCATGCAATGAAATACTTCCACAAAGAAAACCAAGGGTACTTCAGCATGCTGGATGTGGTACGGGACTATTCTGCAGTGACCGCTGCATGTTTGCTCGTTAAAAAGAAGCTGTTTACGGAAGTAGACGGGTTTAATGAGAAAGAATTGGGAGTTGCCTACAATGATGTTGATTTCTGCTTAATGCTGGCCGAGAAAGGCTATCACAACGTGTATACACCGTATGCTGAACTCTATCACTATGAGTCTGTTTCCCGTGGGGATGACGAAGAAATGCAGAAGACTGATAAGAAAACAAAAGATCGATTGACTGGGGAGCGCGCATATATGATGAAACGCTGGTCATCAGTAATGGAACACGACCCCGCCTATAACGAAAACCTCACGAAGGTTCGTGAGGATTTTACAATTCGAGTTGACTAGCGTAGGTTATTTCCAAATCTGCCACTTCGGATCTGCGTCCCACATGACGTTGAGGTCTTTGTAGTCTTTGTACGTATCCATTGAATGCCAGAATCCATCGTGCTTGTATAAGCCAAGTCCCTCGTTTTTTGCGGCTTCAATCATCGCATCTTCGATAATCTGATCTTCTGTAAGATACTTCAGAAAATCTTTTTCAAAAATCATAAAACCCCCATTCACATACTCCTGCAGTTTTGGTTGCTGCTCAAACGACGTAATCTTATTTTCGTCGTCAATGCTCACTAATCCGTATTTTGATGTTGGATGTACGCCAGTAATCGTGCCTATTGAATCTCGCCCATTGTGAAAATCAATCAATTCTGGAATATCGATATTTGAAACACCATCACCATAGGTAACCATAAACTGATCTGTTGTAATATACGATGCGACTTTTTTTAATCGTTCGCCGGTTAACGTTTCTTCACCGGTATCTGCAAAAATAATATTGAATTTATTCTCCTCATAATTTGAAAACGTTTCTACAACCTCACCACCTTCCATCCGAAAATCGCTGTACAATGCTTTGTGGTTCAAGAAAAAATCCTTAATTGAATTCCCCTTATACCCAAGCGTTAGAATAAAATTGTTAAATCCATAGTGAGAATACTGTTTCATTATGTGCCACAAGATAGGC
>CAZMTW010000103.1:0-3580 GCA_964569285.1 uncultured Gammaproteobacteria bacterium | reverse complement strand
GTATCCTATTAAAACCTATGAATTTTTTGAACATAATTTAACAGGTATTTTTGCAGATCCTATTGCGGCCATTCTTGAGCTCCTCGGTCGTTTGCGTCCTGGTGAACAAGTATGGTTGCAGATGGTTATTACTCCAGAGGGAATTGGATGGAGAGACAAGAGTTTGCAGGCGGTTGCTGATTTAATTGGAAAGAAAATTCCACAGAAAAAAACGATAATGGACTTTGTAACGCAAATTCCAATTTCTGCTCTCGAATTAACTCATGATGCAGTATTTACAACTCCTGAAGATTCTGGAAAAAGTTCACAGCAAAAATCAAGTGATGAATCGGGGGATTTTATGAAATTGACGACTGGAGAAAAAATTAACATTGAAGAAATTCAAAAGAAAGCAGCACGCCTACATTTTAATACAAAGTTTCGATTTGTGTATATTGCGCCAAAAGATGTATTTGATTCATGGCGTGTGGTTGGGTCGGTGTTCGGAGCTGTAAAACAGTTTAATGCACTGGATCTTAATTCATTCAGAGCAGGTGCACGAACAATCAGTAGCGGACCTACTTATTTATTTGCATCTCGTAGACGGGAGTGGAGAATGAGAAAGATGATGTTGAGTTATAAATATCGGTCAAATTGGAGCGGTGATCCAAGTTTTGTTATGTCACATACAGAAATAGCAACGGTGTTCCATTTTCCAAGCGAAAATGTTCAAGCACCACTTGTCAGCACTTCAGAATCAAAAAAAGCAGAGCCACCATCACGATTGCCAGTGGAAAATCCGTTTGGTCGATTGCGTGTAGGGCATGAGCGCTTGCGTGTTGATGAACGTGAACAACGGCAAGCAGCAGCTGAAGATGCAAGAATAGCTGCAGAAAATCAGGATGTGTATGGTGATATACCATTACCACCAGCTCCACCAGTAACTCACGCTCTTCCACCTGCTGCACCTGCTGTAGAAGTGGTACAATCACCTCAGCATGGTGACTACCCACTCCATTCAATGCCAGGGTTACCGCCTGGAGTTCGACCAGTGCAGCCACAGGTACAGCAGTCACCACAACCGACAGAAGCTTATGTGCCCGTTCAACCTCAGCAACCTCAACCTACTGCGCCGGTCAGAGGTGGTGGACCTCCACCAAATTTGCCAATATAAATATCAACAAAGATCATGGATGATGAACAGCCACAATTGAACGTACCAGCACCGCCAGCGCGTGTTGTTGAACCGTATAAACCACCAATGGATGAGGTGAACTATTTTGCGAGTGCAAATTTTCGTGGAGAAAGTAAGAAGTTTGGAATTAAGCTGGATGATCGTCGTCGACACATGTATGTGATCGGTAAAACTGGCATGGGTAAGTCAACTATGTTGGAGAATATGATTATTCAGGATATGCAGAGCGGTAAAGGTATGGCTGTTGTGGATCCTCATGGTGATCTCGTTGAAAAAGTGGTCGATTTTATTCCGTCTGACCGTATTAACGATGTTGTGTATTTTAATCCGTCTGATCTGGACCATCCTATTGCGTTTAATATTTTAGAACAGGTTGGACCGGAATATAAGAATTTGGTCGCGAATGGTTTGGTTGGAGTGTTCAAAAAGATTTGGGCTGACTCCTGGGGGCCACGGTTGGAATATATTTTGATCAATTCAATTTTGTCATTGCTTGAATATCCTGGTTCCACGTTATTAGGAGTCACACGTATGTTGGTGGATGCCAAGTATCGCAAGAAAGTGGTAAAGAATATTTCCGATCCAGTGGTGAAGCAGTTTTGGATTGAGGAGTTTAATAATTATTCTGAAAAATTTCGTAATGAGGCTATTGCGCCGATTCAAAATAAAGTTGGGCAATTTTTATCAAGTTCATTGATTAGAAATATTGTTGGTCAATCGAAGAGTACAATCGACATGCGTGAGATTATGGATGGTGGAAAGATTTTGTTAATGAATTTATCCAAGGGTCGTATTGGAGAAGAGAACGCATCATTGCTTGGAGCGATGATGATTACCAAAATTCAGCTTGCTGCCATGAGTCGTGTTGATATTCCAGAAGAGACGCGTCGTGACTTTTTCCTCTATGTGGATGAGTTTCAAAATTTTGCAACAGAATCGTTTGCAAATATTTTGTCTGAGGCTCGTAAATATCGATTGAATTTAATCATGGCCCATCAATACATTGAACAGTTAAGTGATGAGGTTCGTGCAGCCGTATTTGGGAATGTTGGAACAACGGTCTGTTTCCGTGTTGGTGCGATTGATGCGTTTGAATTAGAAAAGGAGTTTCAGCCAACGTTTTTGCAAGAGCATATTGTTTCGTTGCCGTCGTTTCAGGTGTATTTGCGTTTGATGATAGACGGTATTGCGTCTGAACCGTTTTCTGCAACAACGCTTCCTCCGATTGCTGGTCATACCGGTCATGGTAAGAAAGTCATTGCTGTTTCTCGTGAACGGTATAGTGGAGTTCGCTCAGATGTTGAGGAACGCATTAATAAGTGGTCAGGCCATACAGATGAAAGTGGAGAAACTGATGATGACGATGATACTCCTGCGCCAGCAAAGAAACCTACTTCGAATGATAGAAAACCATCGTCTAGTGGTAGAGATAATGCCGGTCGGCGTGATGACAAAGGTGGTAGAGAAAGAGGTGGTAGAGACAACAAAAGCAGTAGAGACAATAATGGAGGTAGAGACAGTGCGGGAGGACGTGATAATAAACCGCGTACAGAAAAGAGTGCACCTGTAAAAAAACAGCCAGAGCCAGAAGTTCCTTCACCTACTGTTGATACGACTCCACGCACACAAGCAACACCCCCATTATCTGCTATTTTGCAAAGAGCAGAGTCTCAACAACAAGCGTCGGCGTTGCCAGTATCACCGGCTCCAACTCCGGCTCCGTCTGTCGCGCCTCCACAGCCAGTTGTAGCGCCTGCACCGCCCGTTGTATCTTCCACAAAAGTTAACTTTGTTCAAAGCGCAGCAGAAGACTCATTACCCATAAAACCAACTCGCGCCCCAATTGAATCAAAAGAAGAGTTCTCGTCTTTGGCAGATGCATTGCCATCGACGCCGCAGTCAACAACATCTTCTGCGCCATCTGTAGAGCGAAAGCGTGAGAGGCCACAAGAATCAAAGCAAGAACACATAGAGAAGCCACAATCTGATTCAAGTGGACGTCAGGGAGGGGGAGGCCGCTCAACTACAAGTCAAGGAACTTCTTCAAGTAGCAAAAAAAGAAAACGTCGACGGCGCGGCGGTGGCGCAAGTGGTGGTAGTTCACATACAGGCCAATCACCGTCACAATCATCATCAACTACTGCATCTACTTCTTCATCTCGTACGCATCAACAGCAGTCATCCAATATCGGATCCCCAAAGTCATTGCAGCCTGGCGCATCCGTACATATTGATTCATAACACGTATGCATTTCAGTAACAGGAGGACAGCCGGTAGCCAGCTCGCTGAGATGTTACATAAATATGCGCGTCAGAATGCTGTTGTTGTAGCAATACCACGAGGAGGTGTTGTTGTCGGTCATGAAATTGCACAACAACTTGGACTTGTTTTAGATATTGTACTAA
>CAZMTW010000102.1:0-3630 GCA_964569285.1 uncultured Gammaproteobacteria bacterium | reverse complement strand
CGGTGATGTGTACATCACAAAGAAAACATTTGAGAAGATTAACAAGGAACGGGATAAGTCAGGAGAAGCGTTGTATATGAATCCGCGTAATACAGCAGCTGGTTCAATACGTCAGCTGGATCCTCAGTTGGTGGCCGATCGCGACTTGCGGTTTTTGGCATACACGTTGGTGACTGATGTAGGTCAAAAGTCTCATGCTGAGGAAAGGGAATTGTTACAGCAGCTTGGATTTGTTATTGATATGGCAGGTGCCGAAGTGAACGATGTAGCCGCCGTTCTTGCCTATGCTGATGCGCTAGAGAAAAAACGAGATGCTATTCCGTTTCAGATAGATGGTGTGGTAGCGCGTATCAATTCAAATAAGCTCTACACGCGTTTGGGTGTTGTTGGTAAAGCGCCTCGTGGAGCAATCGCGTATAAGTTTCCAGCTGAACAAGCGACAACAGTTATTGAAGATATTCAGGTCCAGATTGGACGCACGGGTGCACTCACACCAGTTGCTCATTTACGTCCGGTGCAGGTTGCAGGTTCTATGGTGCAGCGAGCGACATTGCATAATATGGATGAGATTGACCGTTTGGATGTACGCATAGGCGACACGGTCATAATTGAGAAGGCAGGAGATATTATTCCAGATATCATTCAGTCTCTGCCAAAGTTACGGACTGGCAAGGAGAAGAAATTTAAAATGCCACTGACGTGTCCAGCCTGTGATTCACCTGTAGTGCAAAAAGAGGGAGAAGTTGCTTATTATTGTTCTAACAAGAACTGTTTTGGCCAACAGAAGGAAGGTCTCTATCACTTCGTGTCCAAAAAGGCGTTTGATATTGATGGGCTTGGTCCAAAAATTGTTGACCAGTTGTTGGACACAGGGCTCATTATGTCGCCAGTAGATATTTTTCATCTTACATGTGAAGATTTGGAAGCCCTTGAGCGATTTGCTGAAACTTCTGCCAAGAATACGATAACGTCAATTGAGAAGTCTCGTACTGTCGCTCTGAATAGATTGATTTTTGGATTAGGTATTCGTCATGTAGGAGAACAGACTGCAGTGATGTTGGCTGAGACGTTTGGTTCTTTTGATGCATTGCGTTCGGCAGATTTTAAACAATTAGAAGCATTGCATGATGTCGGTCCGGCAGCAGCAGAAAGTCTTGTGAGTTATTTTGCTGATTCGCAGATTGGAGCAATGCTCGATGCGCTTATGAAGGAGTTGAAAGTACAAAATCCTGAAGCTTCTACACGTTCACATACATTAGATGGTAAAACATTTTTATTCACTGGTAGTCTTGAGGCGATGACGCGTGATGATGCTAAAGTGCTGGTACGCGAGAATGGTGGTAAAGTGGTTTCGACCGTAACAAAGAAGTTAGACTATTTGGTAGTGGGTGCAGAACCAGGTTCAAAAGCAGCAAAAGCAGAGGAATTAGAAGTGCCACAGTTGACAGAAGAGGCCTTTCTTCGTCTGCTAAAATAAGGTACAATGCGTACGATATGAAAATAGACAATAAGGATGTAGAGCGCCTCGCAGCGTTGTCCAAAATGGAATTAACAGATGAAGAGCAGGCAAATATTCCTGGTGAGCTTTCGTCTATTTTAGATTTTGTTGAAACATTAAACAGTGTCAACACTGACAACGTAGAGCCAACCAGTCAGGTGACTGGTTTAGAAAATGTGGTCCGTTCAGATGAACATGTTGCAGATTACACAAAAGAAGAGATGATATCGACCATGCCTGATGTTGATGAAGATGGACACCTGAGCGTGCGTGCTGTTTTTACTGGGGATAGTCCAAGTAACTAAATATGGATAACGTACTTGAGTTACGAGCACAACTTGATGCAGGAACAATTTCTGCAGTTGAGCTTGCAGAGCAGTCTTTAAAAAGAATTGCAGACACTGAAGATCAGTTGAATAGTTTTATTACAGAAGTGCAAAAAGACGTTGTTCTTGAAAAAGCAGCGCATGCCCAAAAAGAGATTGATAATGAACATCAAGGGCCATTAACTGGTATTCCATTTGCAGTGAAAGATCTTTTTTGCACTCACGGTATTAATACCACTGCTGGGTCAAAGATATTGCAAGAATATGTGCCACCCTATTCTTCGACGGCAGTGACAAAATGTGGAGATGCAGTGTTGATGGGTAAAACGAACATGGATGAGTTTGCACTTGGGTCATCGACAGAGCGTTCTGCATTTGGGCCAACACATAATCCGTTTGATCTCGAGCGTGTTCCAGGTGGAACATCTGGTGGTTCTGCGGCTGCAGTGGCTTCTGGGCAGGTTGCATTTGCATTAGGTACAGATACCGGTGGTTCTGTGAGACAGCCAGCTGCGTTTTGTGGTGTCGTTGGCCTAAAGCCGACCTATGGACGCATTTCCCGTTATGGTGTGATTGCAGCAGCTTCCTCACTTGATACGGTTGGTGTATTAGCGCGGACAGTTTCTGATAGTGCGCTAGTGTTGAATCAGTTAGCTGGTATGGATCCGTTGGATACCACAACTCCAGATGTTCCGGTAGAGGATTACCTAGCGGGTATTGACCAGGGTGTGAAAGGGATGAGAATTGGTATTCCGAAAGAATTTCGAGTTGCTAAAGGGGTTGATCCAGAGATTTCAAAACGGTATGAAGAAGTGATGGCAATAGTACAAGGTCTTGGCGCAGAAATTGTGGATGTTGAGTTGCCCCATGTTGAATATTCGCTTGCAACTTTTTATATTTTAAATCCGTCAGAGGTGAGTTCAAATCTTGGCCGCTATGATGGTATGCAATATGGAGCACCTGCTACAGCTGAAACGTTGGATCAAGTGTTTATGAAAACACGTGAACTTGGATTTGGTCCGGAAGTGAAGAGACGCATTATGGTTGGAGCATTCTGTTTATCATCCGGGTATTATGATGCGTACTATAAAAAAGCACAGCAAGTCCGCACGTTGATCCGTCAAGATTTTGATACGGCATTACAATCTGTTGATCTTCTTCTTGCGCCAACTTCACCGTTTGTTCCGTTCAAGATAGGCGAGAGAACAGACGACCCACTTGCCATGTATGCTGCGGATATTTTTACAGTGCCGATTTCATTAGCTGGATTACCTGCTATTTCTGTACCCACAGGTGTTGTGCAGAACTTACCAGTTGGCATGCAGCTCATAGGCCCACAGTTTGGTGAAAAGGCAGTATTGCAGGCATCATATGCTCTAGAACAGCAATTTATCGGCCAACAAGCTACTTTGGCAGTTTAACCTGTGGATAGCTGGACAGGTTGTTGGTTATTTGCTATAATAGTATCTGAACTATAAAATATTCTATGGCTGGACAGAAAATTCTACTCGTCGAAGACGACGAAATGCTACACACCATGTATACGCAGAAGTTTACCAAAGAAGGTTTTGAGATTCTTTCGGCGTTTAATGGCTCAGAAGGTATTAAAATGGCTGAAGAACATAACCCTGCAGTTATTTTGTTGGATATTATCATGCCAAAAATGGATGGTTTTGTGGCGCTGAAGAAGTTGAAAAAGAATGATATCACAAAAGATATTCCAGTTATTTTGTTGACGAACTTGGGCCAGGAAGAAGATATTCGCAAAGGAAAAGAATTAGGAGCAACTGATTACTTTATTAAAGC
>CAZMTW010000101.1:0-3651 GCA_964569285.1 uncultured Gammaproteobacteria bacterium | reverse complement strand
CAAAGAATTCATGGACTCTAGCAACTTAGAGCTACCACTTGGAATAGACGAATTTGGTGAAAAAGTCTCGATTGATATTGCCAAGTTGCCCCACGTGCTTATTGCTGGTACTACAGGCTCAGGCAAGTCTGTCATTTTGCACTCCATCATCAACTCACTCCTTGAGAAAAATACTCCAGACACTATCAGGTTCATTCTTTGCGATCCCAAGCGAGTAGAACTTACTGTATACAACGATTTACCAGAGTTGTTGACGCCAGTTATAACGAGCGCCAAAAAGATGATTTTGGCTTTGAAGTGGGCGGTCAAAGAAATGGAACGTCGTTACGATATTTTGGAGGCTGAGAAGGTGCAAAACATTAGTCAGTATCACAAAGAAGTATACGAGCCATCTCAAAAAGGAAAGAAAAAAACTGATGAGGTGGAGTCTATGCCGTATATCATCATTGTAGTAGATGAGCTTTCGGATTTAATGCACGCATACCCTAAGGAATTTGAAGCTGCAATTGTACGGTTGGCACAGATGAGTCGCGCTGTTGGCATCCATTTGGTGCTTTCCACCCAGCGTCCTTCAGGAAATGTATTAACCGGAACAATTAAAGCAAACATTCCATCACGGATTGCCTTAAGTGTGGCTTCATATGTAGATTCACGTATGGTCCTTGATATGAATGGAGCTGAGAAGCTGGCTGGTATGGGGGATATGCTCTTTCTTGGTTCTGACATGTCACATCCAGTGCGACTACAGGCATATCATTTAAGTGATGAGGAGATAGTAGCGAGGGTAAAAAGAATCAAGAAAGAAAAGTACAATGTCTTTACGCTTGATCTTGAGCCGAGTTCTGATCAATTCTTCGCGCCGTATGATGGAGAAGATGATGATATGTATGAGGAGGCGAAAAAAGCAGTAATCGAAGCGGGTAAGGCCTCGACCTCTTTCCTTCAGCGTAAATTGCATATAGGGTATTCAAGAACTGCTCGTTTAATGGATTTGTTAGAAGAGAGAGGTGTCATCGGCCCTGCTGATGGTTCAGCACCGCGAGAAATTATTAGTAAAGAAAATAATGTATGACAGAATCTGACGTAAGAGCAAAATTGATTGATCCAGCTGTAGAACAGTCAGGTTGGACTGAAGACAAGGTTCGTCGAGAGGTCTCTTTTACGGCTGGTCGTATTCAGGTGCACGGTAAGACAATTTCTCGTGGAGAAAAGAAGCGAGTAGATTACATTTTATATTATAAAAACGACCTGCCACTGGCTTTGATCGAAGCTAAAGATGACTCTCAAGGTGTAGGAGATGGTCTCCAGCAAGGTATTTCATACGCGCAGGATTTAGATATTCCATTTGTATACAGCTCTAATGGTGCAGGCTTCATTGAAAGAGATTTTTTCACTGGCGAGGAAAGGGAGTTGGGAATCAATGATTTGCCGTCACCAGAAGAATTATTTTCTCGCTACACTGTAGCTAAAGGATTGAGCGAAGAGACCAGAGAAGTCGTATTGTCGGATTATTTTACTGATGGTTCTGGTAAAGAGCCTCGGTACTACCAACGGAACGCCATTAACCGTGTTGTTGAAGCTGTGGCAAAAGGACAGGATCGCATCATGTTAGTTATGGCTACTGGAACTGGTAAGACATACACTGCTTTTCAGATTATTTGGAGACTCTGGCGAACAAAAACTAAGAAGCGAGTATTATTCCTAGTTGACCGTACTGCGCTAGCAGACCAGACGCTGCGAGGTGAATTCCGTCACTTTGGTGAGGCTGTTACAAAGGTAGATGGTCCAAATGTAGACCCTGCTTATGAAGTATATGTAGCTCTCTATCAGGGTCTGATGGGTGGTGATGAAACTGAAAAGTTCAAGCAGTTTTCACCAGACTTTTTTGATTTGATCGTTGTCGATGAGTGTCATCGCGGAAGTGCTAAAGAAGATAGTTTGTGGCGATCAATTTTGGATTACTACAAAGGAGCCACACAAATTGGCCTTACAGCTACTCCAAAAACAGCAGACGATGCAGACAACTTTGAGTACTTTGGTGAACCAGTTTATACCTACTCTCTAAAGCAAGGTATCGATGACGGTTTTTTGGCACCATACAAAGTTATTCGTTATCGATTTGATAATGATGAGTGGCGTCCACCACAAGGATTTCTTGATGCCAATGGCAATGAAGTTCCAGATGAAATTTATAACGAGTCAAACTTTGATCGTTCTATTGTCATCGAAGAACGTAATAAAGCAGTGGCAAAGTGTATTGCTGACTTCTTACGAGAAACGGACGTGTACCAGAAAACAATCGTGTTTTGTACTAAGCAAGATCACGCTGAGCGAATGCGTCGTTTCTTAAATAACGAGCTAAACGAACAATCAAAAGAAAACCCTAAATACGTAGTACGTATTACTGGTGATGATATGTATGGAAAGCTAGAAATTGAAAACTTCATCAATCCTGAAGAGAAGTACCCAGTTATTGCTACTACGTCAAAACTACTATCGACTGGAGTAGATACGCAAACAGTTAAACTGGTTGTTCTTGATTCACCAATGAACTCCATGACTGAGTTTAAACAGATAATTGGTAGAGGTACCCGAGTGGCAGAGCAGTACGGGAAGTACTACTTTACTATTATGGATTTCCGAAACGTAACCCGTTTGTTTGCAGATCCAGAGTTTGATGGAGATCCAGTTGAGAGTTATGAAAAGGATGGTAATGAACCAATTGATGTTGGAAAAGCGATTGAAGAAGAAACAAAGTCTGAAGCTGAGCTTGTACAGAACGACCCACGTTCCGAAGTTCTCATTGATGGTACAGAAGAAAATCCAAAGCCAAAGAAAATCTATATTAAAGAGGGTGTTTCGTTTGATCCAATTCAGAGAGTGGTTCAGTACATTGATCCAAAGACTGGCAAACTTATCACTGCCTCACTAGAAGACTTTAGTAAGCAAGCGATCACTGGTGTGTACTCTTCACTCGAGGACTTCATCAATCGCTGGCAAGCAACAGAACGCAAAGACATTATTGTGACTGAGCTTCGAGAGCGAGGAATTATCTTTGAAGAATTACAAAAAGAGGTAGGGCAAGATGTCGATGTGTTTGATCTTATCCTTCATGTCGCCTATGGGAAAAAGCCACTCACGCGCAGTGAACGTTTGCGGAATGTAAAGCAAAGTAGCTACTTTGATAAGTACGAAGGAGAGGCGCGAGAAATCATCGGTCACTTACTAGAGAAGTATGCAGAGCATGGTATCACTGCTATTGATGATATTGGTGATCTTCAGGTGTCGCCATTTACCCAGTATGGTCCACCAGTTGAAATTGTGGAAGGTATTTTTGGTGGTCGAGAAGAATACATGCAGGTCGTGCGTGAGATTGAAAGACAGTTATATAGCGTAGAAGCATAGCCTATGTCAGATGTACAAAACATAATCAAGAATATTCAGAACATTATGCGTAAAGACGCTGGTGTTGATGGTGACGCACAACGTCTTTCGCAGCTTGTATGGATTCTTTTCCTGAAGATTTCTGATGACCGTGAAAAAAGTCATGAGCTTATCGATCCAAGCTATAAATCACCGATTCCTGAAGAGTTACGTTGGCGAAGTTGGGCTGCTGATCGAGCTTGTTCGAGCGCAGCCTTTGCCGTATCG
>CAZMTW010000100.1:0-3850 GCA_964569285.1 uncultured Gammaproteobacteria bacterium | reverse complement strand
GATTATAATGCACTCTCCAATTTTTATAGTTCGTCTAATGATGTATGGGTGCAAGAGGCGGTACATGTTATCGACAAATATACATCCGGTAGCCATGACGCGGATCCGTATGCATTCGCAGACCTTGCAACACTCGCATCTTTTTTTGATGAAGAAGTTCTTAACGCTCTTAGCGCATCTGTGTTAGCGATGATTGCGCAAGAACAATGGAATGCTCGATGGAAAGCGCTTGAGCAGGAAGAGACACTTCCATTCATAGATTTCAGGAATGAATGGCAGGAGATAGCTGGTTTGGCTCAGCAACAACGCGTTGACTCTATCCAGCCGCGAACGGTCATGGACATGGATCCGCAGTACACATTAGTTGATGAAGGGAAACAGCAGGTGTATTACCACGTGCCACGCCAACTCCGTTTATTTGATCCCATACGACGTCATCATGATATTTTGGTAGGGGAACCCCAGGAAGTGAAACATCACGAAGTAGACGCTCTAGTCAATATCCCGTGGGAAGCGGCAGAAAATGGAATTACATTGCGTATTACTATGAAGGGAGAGAAAGGGTATACAGCAACGGACGATCTGTTTATTCGCCCAGAACAGCTTGAGACGGTTCGTGCGCGTGGAACAGCGATTATGAGCACTGTAGGCCGTTTTGGTGATATACAGCTGCATGCTGAGCATTTTTCTGTGCATCCATTTGGGGCTCGATCCAGTGTTCATAAGACATTGCTACCAAATGAGCCTGTTGCATCCTTACGCGTCCGTCAAAACAGCATAGAGGTTAAAAAATTACAACCAAGGGCAGAGTTGACTGTTTTTGCGTAAATGACTACAGTAGTAGTCGCAATATGAATAAATACGTAGAAAAAGTCTTTGGAGATCAGAATAAACGCAAGTTAAAAAAGCTACAATCAGATGTAGACGCTATTAACGCGCTGGAACCAGAGATTCAAAAATTATCAGACCCAGAACTGCAAGAAAAGACAGCTGAATTTCGTGCACGCTTAAAAGAGGGTGCTACCCTAGAAGATGTAAAACATGAGGCATTTGCAGTTGTTCGTGAAGCGGCTATGCGTACATTAGGACAGCGTCACTATGATGTACAGCTACTGGGAGGATTGGTCCTCCACAATGGCGATATCGCGGAAATGAAGACTGGTGAGGGTAAAACACTTTCTGCAACGTGTGCGGTGTATTTGAATGCTCTAGAAGGCAATGGTGTGCATGTGGTGACTGTGAATGACTATCTAGCAAAGCGTGATGCGGATTGGATGGGCCAGGTCTATTATTTTCTTGGATTAACAGTTGGTTGTATTGGGAATCAGTCTGCAGCGTGGGTGTATGATGCAGATATTGAAGAAGTCCGTCGTAAAGAAGCAGAAGAAAAAGAAGATACCGATACCTCTTCAACAGAAGGTGATGGGTATGAAGCGCTTGTTGTCGCAGATATGGATCATCTACGAGAAGTGCCGCGTGGAGAGGCGTATAAGGTAGATATTATTTTTGGAACCAACAATGAATTTGGTTTTGATTATCTGCGCGACAATATGGTACGTCGTAAAGAAGAACGTGTGCAACGAGGTTTGCACTTTGCCGTTATTGATGAAGTTGATTCGATTTTGATTGATGAGGCACGAACGCCATTAATTATTTCTGCACCTGCGGAAGAGGCGAACGAGCAGTATTATCAGTTTTCTGCAATGGTCTCTGCGCTTAAAGAGAATAATGATTTTGTGGTGGATGAGAAAATGCGATCTGTTGCATTGAACGATGTGGGTATTGCAAAGCTGGAACAATCCCTCGGAGTAGAAAATATTTATGTAGAAGGTGGTTTACGGACTGTGAATCATATTGAACAGGCGTTGAAAGCACGAATGCTCTTCACCAAAGACAAGGATTATGTCGTAAAGGGGGACGAGGTTATTATTGTTGATGAGTTTACTGGTCGTATGATGGAAGGCCGTCGATTTTCTGAAGGATTGCATCAAGCAATAGAAGCAAAAGAAGGTTTACCTATTAAACAGGAGTCGCGAACATTAGCTACTATCACGTTGCAGAATTTATTTCGACTCTACAAGAAGATCGGCGGTATGACCGGAACAGCAGAGACCGAAGCAGAAGAATTTTTTAAGATTTATGGATTAGATGTTGTGGTGGTGCCAACACATCGTGATATTGTTCGTGCCGACAACGCGGACAAGGTTTTTAAGAATGCAAAAGGAAAGTATCAGGCCGTTGTGAAGGCAGTAAAAGAATTGAATGAAAATGGTCAGCCGGTGTTGATTGGTACAGCATCGATTGAACAGAATGAGTTATTGAGTGAATTTTTAACAGCGAATGGTGTTCGGCACAATATTTTAAATGCAAAGAAGCATCAAAGTGAAGCAGAAATTATTGCACAGGCAGGTAAATTAGGATCGGTTACCGTGGCGACGAATATGGCAGGACGTGGTGTGGATATTATCCTTGGTGGTAATCCAGTGAACATCGAAGATCAACGCAAGGTGATTGAACTTGGTGGATTGGCCGTACTTGGAACAGAGCGACATGAGTCTCGTCGTATTGATAATCAGTTACGTGGTCGTTCTGGTCGACAGGGAGATCCTGGTTCCAGTCAGTTTTATGTTTCCATGGATGATGAGTTGATGCGCATTTTCGGTTCTGATCGCATGCAGAATATGATGAATAAACTGGGAGTTGCTGATGACATGCCTATTGAAAATAGAATTGTCTCTCGTTCTATTGAGTCGGCGCAGACCAAAGTAGAAGGACGTAATTTTGATATTCGAAAACATTTAGTTGAGTATGATGATGTCATGAATAAACATCGTGATGTGGTGTACAGACAAAGAAACAGTGTACTCGACATGGAGCCAGATGCATTGCGTGTCTACATTCATGAGTTAGTTGATTCAGAAATTGAAGGGGTGGTTTCGTTTCATACCAATCTTGTTGAGGCAGAAGATGAGAACGGGCAAGTCAAGAAATGGGATATGGAGGAGATTTGTGCAGTGATGAGTTCGATCTATCCATTGGATACGAGTATGTGTATAACAAAATTGAACAGTATCCGGTTAGGAGAGGCAACCAAGCTAGGAGATGCAGAAGCTCGTACTGAGATTATTAATTATCTTTCAGACAAGGCTGTTGACGCATACGACAAGATGGTTGATCAGGTTGGCAACCCTGAAGTGGTTACTCAGGTGGAAAGAGGATTCGCATTACGCGCGGTTGATATGTTGTGGGTTGAGCATTTGGACCAGATGGCCTTCTTGCGTGACTCGATCGGATTACGCGGATATGCACAGCGTGATCCATTGGTAGAATATAAACGAGAGTCGTATCAATTATTTCAAGAGTTGTTAGCGAACATGCAAAAGCAAGTGGTGCATAATATTTATAAGATAGGGGATGCGAAGGTGGTCGCAGATAGTAGCCTTGAAGGAAATCGACAGCAAGGACAACAGTTGCATGCTCCGGCAAAGGAAATGGGTGGTGAGGATCACAGCGGACATGACCACGTCGGACACGAGGGTCATGATCATGGTGAAGAAAAGAAGAAAGGAGAAGCTGTGAAGCCATACGTCGCAGTCAGCAAGGCTGTTGATGGACACAAGGTAGGACGAAACGAACCGTGCCCGTGTGGTTCTGGAAAGAAGTACAAGAAGTGTCACGGCGTGTAATTCAATTTTTCTAAAATTAAAAAAGCCCCCATGTGGGGTTTTTTGTTAAAAAGGGGTTGTGCGGTCCCCGACGAGAGTGTCGGGGACCGCGTGGAAGGGGACGCCTAGTGTTACCGTTACCTTTTGGGTGCTTTTAGACCGAGAATATCAGGCCATGGAGCCTG
>CAZMTW010000099.1:0-3884 GCA_964569285.1 uncultured Gammaproteobacteria bacterium | reverse complement strand
CCACCTGGGGTCGGTAAGAGCATGTTGGCAAAAGCGCTTCCAGGCATTATACCGCCACTAACCAGAGATGAAATGATAGATGTCACAATGATGCACTCACTCACGCGACATGTGCAGCAAGCCATTCAATCACCTCCATTTTGCGCTCCACACCATACCGCATCAACTGCCTCGCTTATTGGAGGTGGCCGTAATAGTGCGCCTGGTCAATTATCACTTGCTCACCACGGTGTATTATTTCTTGATGAACTTCCAGAATTCAGGCGAGATGCGCTAGAAGCACTTCGCCAACCCTTAGAAGATGGGTGTATCACTATCAGTAGAATCAACGGTCATGCGACATATCCAGCGCAGTGCATTGTGGTCGGCGCATATAACCCTTGCCCATGCGGATATGCCGAAAGTACAGCACGTGAGTGCACGTGCTCAGCTCAACAGATACAACGGTACACAAAGAAATTATCTGGGCCACTTCTTGATCGTTTTGATATCAAAACATTTGTACCGTCTGTAGATCCTGATCTCTTCGACAGCTCATCGTCGTGTGAAAACTCGAATGACGTACAACAGCGCGTGATCATTGCAAGAGATATGCAACTTCAACGGCAAAGAAAAAAGAATGCTGCATTGAATAGTGCTGAGATTGAGCAGTATACAGTTCTACCGTTGAATGCAAAGAAGTTGTTGAAAGCGGGACTTCAATCATTTGGATTATCTGCGCGTGGATACAACTCTGCACGTCGAGTTGCGCGAACCATTGCAGACGTAGAACGGTCAGAAAACGTCAAAGAAACGCATATTGCGGAAGCACTCCAATATGTTCTTGGCACACGCGCTACGCGTTCGGCTGAACAATAACGACAAACTCACCTTTAATAGAAGGTCGGCCACTTAGGTCATTAAAAAGTTCTTCTGCCGTGCCTCGTAGAAATTCTTCATGCATCTTGGTCAACTCACGACCAAGCACTACCTGCTTACCAGACTCTTGCAAACTTTCAAGTGTCTTGAGAATACGATGAGGGGATTCGTAGAAGACAACAGTACGAGCAGACTCAGCAATTTCAGTAAACAAGGTTTGTCGTCCTTTTTTATGTGGCATAAAGCCTAGATACAAAAATGAGCTGGTATCAACACCACCTGCCTGCAATGCCGTAATAAGCGCGGTGGGACCAGGGATAGGTACAACTGTTATACCTGCCTCAACAGCACGACGTATTAAGCGCGAGCCTGGATCAGAAATACCAGGAGTGCCTCGATCCGAAATGAGCGCTACCGATGCCCCGTCCCGTAGACGCTGAAGTATCTCGTCCTCTCGGCTATCCTTTGATTGTGCATGGTAGCTGACCATCTCTTTTTCGCCAATGTAATATTGTTGCAATAACTTGGCTGTTTCTCGGGTATCTTCACATGCAATCAGATCAACTCCATTGAGAATACGAACCGCTCGGAAGGACATATCTTCCATGTTTCCAATAGGCGTTGCAACAGTATATAGAGTCATTTTCATACGTTATTGCATTCTAGCATAGTACGCAGTATAATACAGATAGAAATTCCTAACCAACCAACGACAATGGCTGAACCAACAAAAGTACTTATAGTTGAAGATGATAAATTTTTATCTGAACTCATCTCAACAAAGCTCACAAAAGAGGGCTTTGCTATTACATTAGCGACAGATGGTGAAACTGGATTAGAAAAAGCAATATCTGACGGTCCAAATATCATTTTACTCGATATCATGCTTCCTGGCATGAGCGGATTCGACGTTCTCAAAGCGCTTAAAAATAACGAAAACACGGCAATAGCAAATATTCCAGTACTTATTCTGTCCAACTTTGGTCAAGAGAGTAAAGTGCAAGAAGGGTTAGCACTTGGTGCAAAAGACTACTTGGTAAAAGCAAACTTCACTACTGGAGAAATAGTTGAAAAGATCAAAACCACGCTAGAAGGATAGTCGTACTCGCATAACTAAAAAAGACCCCGTTGTGGGGTCTTTTGATTTACAGAACATATGTTTAATGGTAACTGAACGGATTGACCGTTCGGCCACCGACAATAACTTCGTAATGTAAATGAGATCCAGTTGAACGACCTGTTGATCCCATTTCTCCAAGTGTTTGACCAGATGAGACGTATTGACCGTTGCTGACGAATACTTTTTGCATATGGCCATACCGTGTTTGAGTGCCATTCCCATGATTAATAAGAACTTGCAGACCATATCCGCCATACCATCCTGTAGAAACCGTACCACTATTCGCAGCATAAATAGGATCACCGAATTCACCATCAATATCAATACCAGTGTGCCCATATCCATAGTACTGAGAAATACGTCGTGTAACGGTTGGCCATGTATACGAGCCACCAGCTGCAGGAGCAGCGTTCGGCGCAGGAGTTCCTCCGCTAAATACATCTCGGACCGAAGCCAATTGAGTTGTTGGAGGTGGGGGAGGAGGTGGCGGTGGTTGTCCGCCAGGAACAATAATTTCATCACCTGCCGCAAGGTCAGACCCGTCAATTAAACCATTGAATTCAAGAATTTCCTTTTCATCCGCTTTATACTTCAATGCAATTCCACCAATCGTTTCGCCAGACTTTACTGTGTGTGCGATGCCGCTCGTTGGAAGAATATATAATGTATCGCCTGGTTGAATCAAGCTTCCATCACTCAGATTATTTGACCACAAAATAGTCTGAGTCGACACGCCAAATTGTTCGGCAATGGTTCCGACAGTATCGCCACCTTGTACTTCATAGACTTGAATATCATCTCGATTACTTGGATCAACACCAAGCACGTTTGATTTCACCACGGCTCCACCTCCGCCAGCAATTGCAACGCCATCATCTGCAACAATTTCTGAAGAACCTTCTATACTTGGCACCACCCGAACACTTGCTGAGGTATCAATATAACTTGTTGGGGCAGAAACAATCGCCTTCGATGTGATTGTACTATCATTTTCAGGGCGAAAAATTTGTGCAATTAATGACCCGTCAGCAAACTCTTCTGCCCGGACCTCTTCCGCTTGTAACACATTACCGGTCACAATAGTGACTGTCAGTAGCAGAACAAATACATGAATAGAAAAACGATGCGTGATTAACGCTAGTAATTTATGTTGAGCATGAAAAAAGGTTTTTAATCGCTCACCAAAGACAATATACGCTTTGTAGAGGATAATGGTGATAGGACGGAGCAGTATTTTCCATAGCAGTGCTAGAGGTATCAACAACGCAGCGAGAACTGTCTTAAACACAGGAAGGATGCGCTGAAACCCATGAATAAGGCGCAGTAGAAGAGTGAGAAATAGTTTTTTTATTCGGATGCTGATAGGAAAATTCCTTAAATTGATCAGTTCACGATAGCGAATATGCTATCATGTGCAGGAGAGGGTGTCAATGCTTTTTTGAACTCATATTAGCGTATTTGGAGCTAACCTTAGCATAATCTAACACTCAATTTGGCTAGAGTTGGCTAAAATCATACCCCCTTGATACAATACACTCTATGAAAGAATACACACCAAACACAATAGAACCAAAATGGCAGAAGCACTGGGAAGAACAGAAGTTTTTTCATGCTGACGATAACTCGACAAAAGAGAAATGGTACACATTAGTTGAGTTTCCATACCCGTCTGGGGCAGGGTTGCATGTAGGGCATGTGCGTTCGTATACAGCACTCGATATTCTTTCGCGTAAAAAGCGTATGCAAGGCTTCAACGTGCTCTATCCTATAGGATGGGACGCATTTGGTTTGCCAACGGAGAACTATGCCATCAAGAATAAGATTCAACCGCAAAAAGCGACCGAAGATAACATTGCGAATTTTAAACGGCAGATTCAAAGCATGGGATTGTCCTTTGACTGGTCAC
>CAZMTW010000098.1:0-3941 GCA_964569285.1 uncultured Gammaproteobacteria bacterium | reverse complement strand
CACATCACTATTCGCCAGTACAAATTGAGTCGTAAATGCGTCATGCGTCTCATTTGGAAACGTTTGAGGCACATTCTGCGTGTAATCTTCAACTTCAATAATTTCCGCCTCAGGGTATTGTGCATATACCGCTCCTTTTACCAAGTCAGCATTATAATTGTCACACTGAATAAAATACTGAATGTACCCATCGATACTTACTATTTCCAACGAAAATTTGTCTTGCATCACTCCTATCCAGTACTTTTGTATTTTGTTTGGACCGAAGTGAACGCCGTGTAACGCAGAAATAATCAATTCAACAGCACGCATACTTTGCTCATTCAACTTTGGAACATCAATTGCCAACAAGACAAACTTTTTTTTCATCAAATACTTCATTTGAATCCACTGCATCCAGGACTGCTTGCACATCCATACTAAAATGGGAAAAAAAATAATCAACCCACCATTTCGCAGAATGAGTCGAAGTACCTCTACTGGATTATCACCCAGATTAATAATATCTATCAACCACACTGGCATGATCGCTTGTTGTTATGTATTTTGGTTTGTCGGTTCCTCCTCTTTTGCTGTTGCAAGTATATATGTCCCCTCCTTCGTTTTTGTAAACTGATCTTTATCTGTTAATGCCAAATGAATGGTGTTGTTTTTTACAATGCGTTCTTTTAGTACCTGTTCGACTATTTGCGCACGTGTAAGAGGCCGTCCTGCTTTTTGCAACACATCAACAATAACATCCGATACAACACCTTCTTTAAATCCCCATTCATGTAACGCATAAATTCCTCGCCCAACCAGCACATATTCTTTGTTTAAAATGAGTTCATTATGAACCGTTGGCGGATAAGCCTTCTTTTTAAAGACCTTAGAAATATTTTTTGCAATATCCTCAAAATGCATAGGTTGACCTTCCTTCTGCAATACCAAATACACGCGATCATTCATGCGTTTTGGCACAATAAGACCCCATTTTGCCAAGCCATAGTCATCAAATGGATTTCTATCGAGCTTGCTCGATACATCAATATATGACAGTACTGCTTCGTCGGTCAGTTTTTGGTCATTGGCTTGATAAAAGGATGTTTGTTGAAAACGCTCATACAATTCTTCAAAACGTTGAGGTACAGCCACTTCTATAACCACTTTCACCAATTCGTCCACTACTGAATCAACAAAATCCATAGAAGCCAGCTTGAGCTTCCATCCTGGTTGATACTTCTTTTGTTTTGGAATGTCTTCAATCTTATCACTTAACAATTCTCCAACAATGAAAAACACCGCTTGTCTATGTTGTTCTGATGTTGCGTGCACTGAAAGTAATGAATCGTACATCATGTCTCGCGTCATTACACCACCATGATGGTTCAATAATGAAACAACCAAGTGCTCTACAGGTTTCATGACATCTGAATACGCAGTTGATGTACGCATCTTCTCGATCGATTGGTTCTCGATCTGTCGAATACGCTCGCGTGTAACATTGTAAAAAGAGCCTATTGTTTCAAGGGTTTCCTTTCCAGCATCTGTTAATCCGTACCGACGACGAAGAACATCAGCTTCTTTAGTCGAAAGAATCTTTAAAAGTGAGTTAATAACCTCTAACGGGTTAAACTCCTGTTTCTCTTGGTCCTCTTTGCTTGACAAGACTTTATCTAGAATAGAATCCGACATATGGATCATTAATGATCATCAGCCACCACTATACCATTTCCTTGCAAACCTGTCAAGATTTCTGTGTGATAATATCTTACCAGCATGAAAAACACGAAAAACCTCAAACCTCAAAAGCATTGACTTTTTAAGTAAATTATGTAACTATGTCGCCACAACCAGGCGTTTCATCGCCGAAGCCAAACAAAGAAGTCACTCATGCAAACGTAGCAGAACCACTCCAACCTGATGATGTAGCAGGCCGATTCAATTCGTGCTCTCTGACATATCACCGAACATGTCAGAGCTTAGAGGTTAATCAAAGTACAGTCAGGAGACAACAGCATCACACCCGCCGTCCTCCGCCTTCCAAAGCACAGAAGCAACATGACATTCTGTATTTTGAAAAGTGATAGACACAAAAAAAGATGGTATACTTGTATAAATCTCGCAAAAGAGTAAAATACATGCATGGAAAACGTACCAACACCACCATTATCAAATACACCGATCGATTCAACGCCATCTTCTGGAAAACGGGTATCATCGGATAATGCAAATATTGATTATGAAGTAATTGATTTCCAGTTCTTTACTGATAATATCGATATGGCTGCAGGGTACGTCCAGGAGACACGGTCAGAATTAGACCCTGGAAACTCGGAACAATGGATAACAGATTTACTGCAGCAACTAGACGATGCAAAAAAAGCAGTTCGTGATTTTGAGATCCTCCACGCTGAAGACACTATCGAATGGGAAAACGCCAGCGGAGAAATGCGCGAAGTGCTCCATAAATCACAAGATGAAGAAGGGTTCAACAACGTAGTCGGCCTGTTCACAGCTGTAATGACTGAGTTTGATGTCTATTTTGATAAACACGTCGCTTGGCTTGAAGAACACTTGTAAAGACGGTACGACTCTATACAAAAAGCCCATATGGGCTTTTTTAAATATACAAAACTATTGTACGAATGTTACTTCTTGAGTAATTTTTCACCAACGAGCAACATGGGACTAGCAATAAAGATAGAAGAATACGTTCCAAAAATTATTCCGAGCAACAATGCAAGAATCAGATACTGAATTGACTCGCCACCAAACAAGTACAACGCTAATAACACCAGTAATGTCGTTAATGATGTATTTAACGAACGTACAATAGTACTGTTGATACTTTCATTGATAATTTGCTTAAATGACTTTTTGTCTCGATATTTTAATCCCTCACGAATGCGGTCATAGACCACAATCGTATCATTAACAGAGAATCCAAGAATGGTCAGTAATGCCGTCACAAAAAACGCGTCGATTTGAACATCAAAGAACTTTCCAAGCACAATAAACACTCCTAGAATCAACACAATATCATGAATCAATGCCAAGATAGCACCTACTCCAAACACCCACGACGGTACTGCAGCACGCGAAATCTTACGAAATGCATACGACACAAAGCCAATAATCGCAAAGAGAACCAGTATCAACGCGACAATAGCCTTGTCCTTTAATTCGGCACCAAACGATGGACCAATCGTGTTAAAACTCTCTTCAGCAACTCCAACACCTACATACGCATCGATAATCGACTGACGTTGCTCATTACTAATATACTGCATTTTTAATACAACACCGGCTTCGCCCGCATCTTGAAGACGAGGGTTGGAAATGCCAAGTTCTGCAAGTGTCGCTGTCATTTCTGTAATAGCAGGTCGTGATGCAGTATCTGGAAATCGCAATTCCATAGATGTACCTCCAGTAAAGTCGATTCCTAAATTTAATCCCCACAACAAAAATACACCAACACTTGCAATAAACAATACTGCTGAGGCACCACTGAAATACTTTTGTTTTCCTACAATATCGTACATATTAGTCGTTGCGTTTAATTCCGTACCACCATGTGTTTTTTACACGGAATACTCGAAGAAGATTTCTGGTGATAATAATTGCTGAAAACATACTTATCACAATACCAATAGCTAGTGTAATAGCAAAACCACGAATAAGAGAGGTTCCAAACCAATACAGAATAATACATGTAATCAAGGAAGAAATATTTGAATCACGAATAGATGACCATGCACGTGTAAATCCATCATCCATACTTTGACGTGTTGATTTTCCTCGACGCATCTCTTCTTTGAATCGTTCAAATATAAGTACATTCGCATCCACGGCCATACCAATAGATAAAATCAATCCTGCAATTCCTGCTAAGGTCAGAGTCACTGGCCATAATTTAAAAATAGCCAATATCACCAAAAAATAAACACCGAGAGAAACAA
>CAZMTW010000097.1:0-4012 GCA_964569285.1 uncultured Gammaproteobacteria bacterium | reverse complement strand
CTACGAGGGTAGTATCAAGATACATAATAAAAAAAGTGTTACGTACCTAGGCAAGAATAAAATTGCTCTTGTTTCTCAAAAGTATTCAAGCTTTCCGTGGCTCACTGTGCATGAAAATGTTGCCATTGGTTTTTATGGTAGCAATCTCTCTCCATTAAAAATTGAAAAATCAACAGATGCATTATTGAAACGTGTTGGATTGTTTAAAGCGAAAGATTATTTTATGAGCAAGCTCTCTGGTGGCATGCAGCAGCGCGTCGCTATTGCGCGCTCCATCGCACAAGGAACAGATATTATTGCTTTTGATGAACCGTTCGGTGCGCTTGATGTTCAAGCGAGATCACAGATGCAAGAGTTCCTCGCAAAGTTGTGGGAGGAAGAAAAGAAGACAATGATCTTGGTCACACATGATATTGATGAAGCGATTTATTTGGCTAATCGTATCTTTGTCTTAGGCACAGCTCCTGGCACAATCAAAAAGGTGGTTGAGGTGAATATTAAACGACCGCGGAAACCAGAGATCCGATTCCAGGATGACTTTGTTCAGCTGAAGAAATACATCAACTACATCATCCGCTCAGAATCGATTAAAGCAAACTTGGAAGAGGGCTTGGTGTCTGATGATAATATATTAAAAATGGGCTTACCAATTTTTTCTGGTCACGCTCCATTGTACTATGCCAAAGACAGTGGGTTGTTTGTTGATGAGGCACTAGATGTAGAACAAATCAATTTTGATGATAATGAGGAAAAGGTTAATCTGTGGGTAGAAGGAAAGCTGGATGTCATAAGCGTTACCTTGGACCAAGCGATTGAACTACACGCTACTATTCCTGACTTGAAAATTTTGAGCGTTCTTAATAGTTCTGTTGGGGGTGATGCATTGATTGTGAAGGATAGCATCACATCTGTTGCAGAGCTAAAGGGAAAAACCATTGGTCTCGAAAAAGGATCAGCCGCAGTTTTCCTCCTGTCATATATTTTGGACAAGGCTGGCATGTCATTAAAAGACATTACAATAAAAGATATGCAGAGTGGAGAAATAGGAGCAGAGATTATTTCTGGCGGAATAGACGGTGGTATTTTATGGGAGCCATGGCTCGACAAAGCGCTTGAGCTTTCTAATATGAGTATACTCAAATCTACCAAAGATTATCCCGTATTGTACGATGTCCTTATTGTTCAGAACGAAAACTTTCAAAAGAAAAAGGAAGAGTTTAGAAAAATTGCCAAGGTGTGGGGTGCTGCTGTAACACAATTAGAAAAGCAAAAAGATGAAGTCATTAGTGTCTCTTCTTCTCATATCGGAATTCCAGAAAGAGAGCTGTCGGATTTTCTAGAGAAAATTGTCTTCTTTGGAACAACTCCAAAAAATATTTCTACTGTTGCTGAGGATATTCAAAGAGTGCTCATTAAAGAAAAGAAGATAGAGAAGTTCGAAGATCCTAAATCATTTTTGGCTTAGGCGACGTGTAAAGCACTTCAGAACGAGTCAAGCGCGACATTCTTCATAAAGGAAATATCAACTAACCACCTACCCGACACTCTGTTAGACATACTATGTAGTTTGGCGTATTCTTAAGGTAATAACGATTAATAAACTATATGTTCAAAAAATCAAAACTCGTCACGTTCATTGCAGCTTTCGTCATGTTTGCTACAGGAACACAGGTAGCGCATGCATCAGCCACTATTAATGGTGGAATCTATGATAATGACGGCACAACGATTACGGGCTTGGCCTGCACGATTGGCCTATGGTCAGCCCCATTAGGCACAATTACTTCAGAAATCGCGACAACAACTACTTCGGAAATTGATGGTACATTTTCATTAACCGCACCTACTGAGGGAGAATATGCATTATACTCGGATCCTACTGGTGACTGCGTTGGAATGCCACAATACTGGTCACAAACACTATATGTAGTTGATGGCGAAACAAGAACAGAGCCGCTGCATCGTGATATTCCTAGTAGGCGTGCAACGCTGCGAGGACGTATACTAAACTATGCAGGTGCGCCAGTTGCAGAAGAGGCAATCAACCACTACTCGATTAACGCAGATGCATCTGTAGACACATGGTCTACAACAACTAGCGCAGGTCGATTCAACACTTCTCTTGCAGCTGGTCAATACTTCCTTAGTATGAATGCATCAAATTATTATGGCGCTGGCTGTTCAGATACAGATAATCCTCTTGGTGTGAATGAAACATGCCTGTCTTGGCTGAGAAGAGACCTTGACCTTGAGGCTAATGACTTGCTCGATCTTGGTGACATTTCATTCTCTATTGGCGAAGAGGTTGGTGTAGTACTGCTCTTTCAGGAAGAAGTTTCGCCTGGAGTATTCAACCCCATTGCTGTTGATGAAATTGCAGCGTTAAGCTATGAAAATACCACTGACAACCTAGCCGAATCTGGTTCTGTAACATTGAGTGACGATGGTCTTTCGGCTAATGTTTCTCTTGATTCAGACGTTGAGTGGGTTGTTAATGTGGTTGCAAAAGACGGACGTAAGGTATATCACGGTAGCCTTGTTATTGGTCCCGAGCAAACTGGAAGCGAAGTGATTGAGTGGGGTGATGTTGAAGGCCTACCTGAGATTTCCATTAATAGCCCAGCAGTTGACTTGGTGCTTACAGAAAAATTTGATCTGGACGATCCTTCTCTCGGAACGCTCAATCAATCATTTGACGCAACCCAAGCCCAATCTTTTACTTTGACAAATGGTGTCCAAATCGATATCCCAGCCTACGCGACAGCATTGTCTGGCACATCAACAATTCTTGTAGAACCTGCTTTTGATATCGAAGAATCATATTTCCCGGTTGATGGGCTGTCTTACAACATGACAGTATTTGATAGTAATAACACTACAGTGTCGTCATTTATGCGGCCGATTTCAATTACGATGCCGTATACAGATTCTGATCTCACGCTGTTTGATGTAGATGAATCTAATCTAGCAGCTTGGTACTATGACGAATCGGATAATAGATGGAAAGTGGTTTCTCAGAAAAACTATTCGGTCGATCAGGTAAATAATGAAATCACACTAAATGTAACGCACTTCTCACAATATGGCGTTATGGTAGACCAGTACCAGGATGTCGATGATAAGGTTTCTGAAAATAATGGCGAAGCGAAGCTAAGAACAAGTCCGATGAGGGTAAAGAATGTTAAAGCTCCAAAAAAACTAAGAACACTGACTTCAGAGCAACTAACGAATATTGGTGAATTGAGGACCCGGATCGCTTTGAAGTTCAAGAAACAAAAAAATGCAAACATGAATATGTATCAAGCTCGTTTTTCTACGAAGAATGGTCAGCAGCTGAAGAAGGGAAGATATAAAACTAAAACATACTCTCCAAATGCAGCAGATCGCAGCGCTTCTGCAAATAATAAGCTTGGCAAGTTAACAGTTGGACGAGCGCTAATACCAGGGAGGAAGTACTACCTGCAAGTGCGACGCTATCAAGAACATGGAGATATAAAGGTGTATAGCCCATGGAGCAAGAAAACGACTGTCGTTGTTAAAAAGAAGGACTTTCCAGAGCTCATGCAATAAAAAAGAATACGTAGGATTAAAAAAGTCTGGGGTGTCCCAGGCTTTTTTGCATTGTACAAAATATAACACGCCTGACAATAACTGCTCTAACCGAGCGCATTCCACAAAGACTCAAACGCGGCATTCTGCATCTCGTGGATATCTTTACTTTCAATGGTCACTCCCATGAAATTGTCTCGGAATGTGAAGCCCAAGGCGGAGGAGTAGCCTCCGAAACCCGGTCAAAAAGGTACTCTACGGATACCACGGGAGACTGACCACCTCCCTCTTTTTTTACTTAATGCGCAACCGTTGACCTACGCTGTTATTCTGGTACACTCCTGGAACTGATGCGCAATTTCATGTTGCACAATGCGGAGGCAGAACATGCGTCAAAGAATTAAACAACCCGCTCGACTGGCACAGCGGAGAGGAAGGGAACCCCAGCGTCGAGGAGGAGGCC
>CAZMTW010000096.1:0-4025 GCA_964569285.1 uncultured Gammaproteobacteria bacterium | reverse complement strand
TGGATTTGTGATGATTATTTCTATGATGATCCTGTATTTTTATGCAGCTAAATCATTTATCGGTTCTAAAATTCCTCCAATATTTGCGTTGTCTGTTTCTGCTCTTGTCGTTTCAATATTTGCGTTGGTTGTGATGGTCGATCCTTTTTCAAGCATGGAGCTTCCTACTTATTGGTCATTTCTATCAGCAACAACTTTTAATGTAATAGGCTCCAGTATTGATTTTCTGGCATTTATGATTGTCGTACTTGTCGGCTCTTCTTTATTCATGTGGAGAAGTCATAAAGACTCTGTAAGTCATGAAAGAATGCAGTCATCACACAATAAGACTTTTATGATAATTGAAGGAGTAGTAGTTTTGTTCATCTTACTTGCATCAATTTTTCATATATTTATCATCGCACAACAAGTATTGAGTGAGGGTGCACAGATAATTTTGCCTCCGGTGATTATGTCATGGCATGCGGCCGTTGAGGTGTTAAAGCAACCGATGACAGCGTTGTTCGGAGTCGGAGTTGACAACTTCTCATCACTTTTTACTCAGGTTCGCACAGTTGGCTACAATTCATCAAACATTTGGCAGATTAATTCGTTTAATACTTCTCGTTCTGCTTTCTTACATATTTTCACGGAACTTGGAATATTTGGAGCGATTGGATATGGATTGGTCATATCACTTTTCTTGAAACACTTAAAAGAAGTAAAGCTTGAGACTGCTGGAGTATTTATTTCAACGCTTATTGTCATGCTTCTTCTTCCACCATCCATCATCTCATTTTTCCTGTTCTTTGTATCTCTAGCCATGATGTCTGCTGACATTCATCATAAAAGAAGTTCTGAAGAGTATGTAATAGATCTTTCAAATATGACAGCAATATTCATTGGTTTAATTGCGATTACATTGCTGACTGTAGGAAGTTCGGGTTATTTTTTAGGGAGAAATTTCATGGGAGAATTTTACTTCAAAAAATCATTTGATGCCATATCGGAGAACAATTTACAGAAGCTTTATGATAATCAGGCAATTGCCATATCATATAATCCAAGTAATGAAGAATTTCATCGTCAATTTGCACAGACCAATCTCATTGCTGCAAATAATGTCGCATCAGTAGGCGCTGACAAACTGACAGATCAGGATCGCGCACTTATTGAGCAGGCCATTCAAGCTTCGATAGTTGAAGCCAAGGCTGCAGTTTCGCTCAATCCTTATAAAGTCACAAACTGGCAATTACTTGCAGGAGTTTACAGACAGATTATAAATGTTGCAGAAAATGCGCCAACCTGGGCAGTTTCTGCTTACCAACAGGCGGTAGTTCTTGATCCAAGAAATCCTGCAATAAGGCTTGACCTTGGCGGAGTGTTCTACTTGCTCGGAAACTATGACGAAGCTCAAAACCTATTTGAACAGAGTGTATCCTTAAAGCCGGATTGGCCAAACGCTCATTATAATCTCGCTTGGACTTATTTCCAAAAAGGCATATATGGTTCAGCGGTTGACCAGATGCAGATAGTTGTCGGATTACTCGATCCGGCCACTCAAGAAGCAGATTTCAAAGCGGCGCAGAAGGACTTGAAAGAGTTTGATGAAAAATACCAGGAAGCCCTCACTCAGCTACAAGAACAACAAGCTGCCGATGCGGCAAGTGGCACAAGCACTACACCTGCAGTGGTCGCTCCAACAGCAGCACCTGCAGTCTTAAACCTTCCTTCTCCTCCAGCCACGAAGATAGAAGAGAAGGTGGAGTTGCCAGAAGCATCAGCACCAAACATCACAACGACTCCTACACCTGAAGTTACGGTTGCCCCTTAATAAGCAACCGTAACTTTTTTAGGGATCTTTTTCAAAATGTCATGCTGAATTCATCTCAGCATCTTGATTACAAGATCCAGAATCTAGTTCGGTTTGACAAGCTTCTTCACAAATGAGCTTCACGCTCTACAAAGGCTTAAAACCTCGTTATTGTATAAATAATCTATACAATAATTACCGCAGATACTGCATTATCGCTTGACAAGAAGCCTCAGATCTGTAATTATTAAATCAGGGCAAGATTTCTAGGAACTAGGTTCAAAAAGGAGACCAGAACATGACAAATAACAACTTAACCAAATCGACTCTTTCAATAGGTGAGGCCGCAAAGATAATCGGCGTGTCAATCGACACTCTACGAAACTGGGATGCAGCGGGCGAATTTAAAGCAATTCGTCAACCGGGAATGAATCGTAGATATAGTACGCGCGCGGTTTACAGTCGCGCGCGCGCACGTCAATTGAGCGGTAAGGAAACTGGACTAGTTCAACAAGTTTACGAGATGCCAAAAGGTGGAGCGTTTGTCGTTCCACCTTCCACAAATCTTGTAAATCCAAGTGCTCAAATTACATTCTTCACATATTTTTCAGAAATCTTTGTAGAAATCAAAGAAAAGCTAATTTCATTTCTTGCCAATAATAAATTCATCCAAACGCAAAAAGGTCAGTATGTTGCAGCTTCTGCATTGTCAGTTTTCACGATGGCGATACTTCTCGGCTTCATCTCATTGATTTTTTCCAGAAACGACGAGATTTTGACAAAAGGTTCAGCCGGACAACGATTCTTGGGTGCCAGTACTGAAGTATCTGAGCTTCAGCGTCGGATCATGAATCTTGAAGCCAAAGTAAATGCGCCAATAATCATCGACTCCTCAAATCTTCAAAGTCTTGCGATATCCGGAGGCAACATACTTCGCAACTCATCATTTGAGGCGGCAAACGGAGTCGCGCCACGCCAGTGGCATTATCAGCTGGAGTCAGACACGAGCAATACTTTTAGGACAAAAGAAGGAATTCATTCGGGAGAGCATGGCTTGAAGATTGTCGGAGGCGGTGACGGAAGATATGGAGTCTCTCAGCCTATTGTCAAAACTAGACCTGGAAGTTCATATACATTTTCTGCGTATATAAAAAATACGAATGTGAGCAAACCAGCTACCGTTTTGATAGGATTTTGGGACGAGTATGGGAATAAACGGGCAGAGCAGGTGGCTTATCAAATAAGCGGCACGCAAGATTGGTATCGGATTCACATGACAGCGACTACTCCCGGACTTATCACTGATCTGGTTAACTGGTTTCCGATGATTGAAGTTTCCGGTCTTTATGACGGTCAGCTATATATTGACGACGTGATGCTGTCAGAAAGTGCCGTTCTCACAGATTATGATTCAAGCATCTCAGATTGGGATGGGTCATCTTCGGGGCTTGGAGACGGTTCGGTGATGGCTGATCCCGATGGAAATCTGTTTCCGGCCCTTGACAGTAAGGGCTCACTTGGAAAACCTAATAACCGTTGGGAAGCACTGTATTTGACCAATGCGACAATTGATCCTGATGGAAATCTCGATCTTGAAGGTGGAATAACCATAAAAAGTGGTGCTTCTTTTGGAGGTGATGTTGAACTTGAAAATGATCTAACAGTAAAAGGAGATATGACACTTGGCGATACGGCCGGTGACACGGTCACAGTAAACAGTGCTGACTTGACTTTTGCAAATGATACAAATTTCACTCTCCTAGGTGGGGTGAATGGCTTGTCTTTTGACACAAGCACGCTTAGTATTGACGCCGCAAATAATCGGGTAGGGGTGGGGACGACGGCGCCACTTGCGCAAATTCATATCGGCGCTGGTGGTATCCCAGCTTCAATTGATGGAACAAATGATCTTTATGTACAAGACGATATTGAAGTTGGGGGAAGTTTGTATATTTCCGGTAGCACGACCACAACTGCCACGAGCACTTCTTACGATCTGGTAGTTCAAGACAGTACCACGCTTGGCACCGGATCGGGGCCTTCGGGTTGGCTAAATAATTTGGCAATCAGGCTTGGGACCGGCAATCTTGATTTGACTTATGATGATGATACCACCGCTAAAAATATCCTCGACTTTGATAATAGTACAGATGCGATAAGTATGGGTAATGTAGCGGCGACACTTTCTTTGAGCTCAAGTGGCTGGGGAATAACCTCAGCCGGAGCATTAACA
>CAZMTW010000095.1:0-4055 GCA_964569285.1 uncultured Gammaproteobacteria bacterium | reverse complement strand
ACGATTCGCTACGTGTGCGGGTCCTAACGCAATGGATGTAACCAATTGTGTTATTAATGAAAACTTGCGGCTTGCAATTGAGGAGCAATTATCTTTACGAGAAGCACTTGACCAAGGAGTAATTGATGGTGAATGGAAGTTTGGCACTGAAATGGACGAGGAAAATCCTCAGCAATCATTAGTGAATGGAATCCCAATACGAAATATTAAAATATTAAAGCAGTACAGTGTAGTGCCGGTTGGATGGGTATTAGCGGCCGAATATAATCGCGAGTTTGATACAGTTAAAAGTATCCAACAAGTCGTAGATGGATTTGATAAGTGTGGTGTAGATAATTATTCGCCATATTGCGGGCTTGTTGATCCTGATTGGGTGCTGAAGGCACCGGAAGTATTTTGCAAAGTGGAAGCATTTGGAGAAGTGGTCGCAACTCCAGATTTATTCATCGATCTTGACGGAAATGAGTTTACTCCCGAAACAAATCTTATCTCGCGCCTGAATTCATGTGTTGATTTTCAAACTTGTCTTTCGGATGATAATAATGGGACATGTGAAGGAGGACAGTATGGATATTGTACAAAGCAAAAAGATATTTATCGTTTTCAAGGTGATTCCTGCCCAGCACAAGATGCGTCATGTGAGATTTTTACAAAAGAAGGAGGAGACGGGGTTGGGTCTGGATATCTGCAAAACACACTTAACTATAATGACTGTTCAGTAGATAATGTTGGATGTCAGTGGAACTGCTCTGTATACAATGTTATTGATGAAGAATTTCAATGTGCCGAACAATCTGCAATTTGGACCACGTGTACCGATGTTGCAGGGTGTCAATGTACGAGAGGAAGCGAGCAATGCACAATCTCCGAAGGTGGGTTCAAGTGTGATACTGCGACACAAGGCACATGCCACCTTGGAACACAAAATGACACAACAACTGGTCTTGACGCTACTATCACGTTTGATAACGATGTTCAAACATGTAGTGATTCTGACAATGGTTGTACAGAGTTTACATCAGTAAAAGGTGGTGCGAACTTACTGTTCAACGCAAGCTTTGAGGATTTCGACACATATCAAGACATCACTCCAGATGCCTTGCTTGCATTGTCTTCGATTACATCTGCAGATCCGTATGACGATTCATTTGGATTCTATGGAGTAAATGGTGATGGTAGTGATCCTGCAACACCTGGTCAGCCATGTGAAACAGAAGCTGGTGGAAATCCATGCTATGGGTGGCAGGTAGATGGCGTTGGTGCGCGAGCCGTAGACGATGCGATATATGGATCAGTGGCTATACAATTACCCGCTGACGCAGCACTCAACTTCATTCGATCTGAATTTGACACAGGTCAGCCATTAGCAAATAGAACATTTGCATTAACATACGCTGCACAAAATGCTGACGCATCAGATTGTATTGGAGAGTATTATATTGCAGAGGAATCGAATGCGACACCAGATACGGTTGAGGTCGATTACCCATCCGCTATTGGATTTGATTTTATTACTAGTGATGTCATTACCTTTGGACCAAATGTGACAGACACCACTATCGCAGTCGGTATTTCTCAAGGAGATACCTGTAACATCATTCTTGATGGAGCTCAACTAGAAGAGAACGTCGGTTCTTCAGCATTCAGCGAATACAATGATGATGCATATGACCTCAACGTGAATAAAACCAATTCATGCACTGTTGCTGAAATAGGATGTGAATTGTATGAACCACAAACTGGAGAGAGTGAACTTAACATTCCTGGCATTGTAACCAATCCATTATCCGAAGCATGTGGCGATGGTGATGACTTCACTAATCCAGCTTGTTCACAATGTATGCAAGAATTTGTTGGTTGTGATGCATTTATCGTAACAGAAACTCCTTACAATGCTCCGGTGAATGATGGATCTGCTATTCCTGGTTTTTATACAGCAGCATTTAATGCAACAACCGCGTCTGCTATAGCACAGCGTGGTGGATTCTATTGTGAAAACACATTCACTCCATGCTCACTTGGACGTGAAGCATTTGAATGTGGAGGAGCAGCATGCTTACCATCTGTATCAATTATTCCAGATACTGGCGACAGTTGTTCAGCTGGAAATGTTGGTTGCGAACAATACGTGAATCTCGAAGAGGTCTCTCAGGGAGGTGAAGGCATTCAGTATTTCCAATATATTAAACAATGTGTCAAACCAACAGTTGCGCAAGAAACAAATAATGAAGTTGGAACATACTTTACATTTGAAGGGTCAGACCAGAGTGGTTATCAGATCCGTTCATGGTTGTTAAAGAAGAGTGAAGATGTCGATGCAGCAGGAAATGGTGCCCCATGTACCAACCTTGATCTCTATGGACCAACTGCAGAGACACCAGAAGCAGCATGTATTGATGTTGCTGCAACACCACAAACATGTTCTGCACTTGATGTCGGCGTTGATCCTGATTGCACAGAATACTTTGATGCAGGAGGAAATGTATACTACCGATTACGATCTGCAACAATTACTGTATCAGATAGTTGCGTTGGATTACGAAACTCATTAGATAATCGTGTGTACTATTCTATTCCTGTAGAAAGTACCAGTTGTAGTGCAACAGCAAATCTCTGTCGAGAATTTAGAGGTTCGGAAGGTGGTAATGTTGATGTGATACTCGAAGATGACTTTGACTCAGGTGTGTGGTTTGGTGGTGAAGCATCCGGAACAGTCGTTACAGCAAATTCAGGTCAATCTATGGCTATTGGAACTGGTACAACAACAGGATCCACGGAAGCAAAATACACCATAGGTAATCTCATTGATGTAAATGAAAGTTATGTGGTGACATTCTGGGCAAAAGCAAGTACAACAGGAACAACGCTCGATGCGTACTTCTTCTCACCTGACACCGGTATATACAATAATTTTGATACCACGGGTGTTGAGCTCACTGAGGAATGGAATCGCTATACCATGGGTCCATTCATATTTGATTCCACTCTCATTGGTGATGAACAGTTTGGATTTGCTTACAATGGATTGATTGGTCCGCCTTCAACTGCGTACATCGACAACATGGAGCTCACCAGGAACACCAATCGTTATTTGATCGCTGGTACAGCAGAGCCATGTAATGGATATGAAGGTTGTGAGGAATATACCGATTCATCAAATGCAACATCATACCTTAAATCATTTACTGGTCTGTGCAGCGAAGAGGCAGTTGGTTGTGAAGCAGTCATAAATACGCATAATAGTGATACGCCATACTATAAGGTGTATAACGCATCAAACGAATTCTCAGGGGACAATGTACCTGTTGCGACCGATGTTGTAGAAACATATGCCGTTGTACCAAGTGCTCTGTGTCTATCAGAAGTTGCAGGTTGTGGGTTCTATGGCATCCCATCACTCGATGAGGGTGGATTCCCTACTGCGTATACAGGTCGATACACAATAAATGATCCAGATCAGTACGATACTATTCTCTGTGAAGAACAACAGCGATCTTGCGAAGCATATACAGCAAGTACAGGAAGCACAGCGTATTTCAAAGATCCGGGAGAGAAGACATGTGAGTATAATACTGGTTCAGGACAATGGGAGAAGGAAGACGGCAGTGTTTGTCCAGTCCAGAATGCAAATGCATTGCCATCCCAGCCAAAAGGGCCCGTATGTAATGGCGGTGTCCGATGGGGGCAACTCTGTTCAACTGATGAGGATTGTCCATCTGTTGATTCAAATATTTATCGTTGTTCTTCAAACATTAACACTGATTCAGGATGGGTTGGCATGTGTGAAGAAGAGAAGGCAGGCTGTACCGAATATGTTGATCCGAACACCGATTCGCTTATTTACAATGGAGATTTTGAAACAAATATACAAGACAACGATAATACTAGCTCCATTACACCTGATAGTATTCCAGATTATTGGGAAGATTATGGTAACACACTGACAGTAAACATCCCTGTCGGATATTCAACCGCTGCCGGTAAAAATGCAATTACCTGTGGAATATTTGAGGAAAATAGTGATTATATTTATAGTGGACGAAAATCACTTAAAA
>CAZMTW010000094.1:0-4085 GCA_964569285.1 uncultured Gammaproteobacteria bacterium | reverse complement strand
TGACTTTGAGTTCCTAAACCTAATCCCCTTCCCCAAAACGAGCCTGAACCCACCGCTACAATGGATTGCGTAACATTATATCCAGCCCCCAACGGATCTGCTGCTGGATTGATAAATGTTACAAGTCGTTCCTTTTGATAATCTGCAAATAAAAAGAACCACCCAAAAGAAGACACTGCTATTGTTCCAAGAATCACTGACGCTGAAAACCATTTCGGCGCGCGTAGCACCAAAACATAACCAAACCAAATACAAAACAAGATAAGAGCCGATCCTAGATCAGGTTGCAGTAGGACCAATCCAATAATAATAGCAGTGGCCGCACCTGTTGCCATTAAAAACCTCGGTTGCTTCGCACGTGAAGCAACCGAAGAGAAATATGACGCCATAAAAACAACCAATAACAATTTTACGAACTCAACAGGCTGTACAGAGACTGCGCCTATTACAAACCAACCTTTTGTTCCTTGGATAGATGCACCAAAAGCAAGAACAGAGGCTAGGAGAAAAATTGATACACCAAATGCGACAACAGGATGGATCTTTACAATATTTCGATCCACAAGACTAAAGAAGAAAAATAAGCACAGCCCAGCAACTGCAAAAGTTACTTGTTTATAAAATTGCGACAGATTCGCTACATTATCATTTAAGTCAATACTATATTGAATAACAAGTCCGATGGCTAATAAAAAAATTAGACTGCCAACCAGCCACCAATCGAATTGTCCCAATAAGGTACCTCCTCTATGAAGTAACCGTTTCATACACGAAAACTCTATTCGCTAATAATCATGTTCGGATCCAGGGTATCAACATTGACAAAGATAGTTGGTTGGACCGTACGTGGTAGACGTTCTGGCCAACGAAATACGATAGTACGTGTTTCTAACGAGCTAATCGCATCAATCTGTAATGTTCCAATTCCTTGAATAACACTGTTTTCATCTTTCATTAACACCACAACCTGTGGAGCACGAAAACCATACACGCTTTTATTGCGAATCGTCAACTCTAGCTCGGACTGAAATGCCGCCGTATCGCTTGTTGCGCGAATATAAGAAAAATTCGCATCACTAAATTCCCACGCTACATCTGGTAACAAATCAATCCGTTTTAATCGTGTCCACTGAACATCATAAATTGAAACTGATACACCAGGAGGAGTTCCACCATTCGCAGGAATACTCGACTTTGTTAAATACTTATCTTGTCCCGGCGCAAGAGAGACATGCTCCTTACCTGCAGACTGACCCCCAACAAATACTTCGTATTCAATATCTGCAGCTCCAAACGTCCTATTCATATTTTTCAACCCAAATACAACATCAACGGAACTATCATTGTGCTTGACTGCGATAGCCGTGTTCACTTGAATATCAATTGGCCGATCAACCGCCTTGTAATCAACTATAGGCAAAGATATGTCTGTCCAAATTTGATTCGTTTGCTTAATATGAGTAGCCCACACAATAAGCTGTACCAAAAACAAAATAACCATACTTGATGCAATTGCAATCAAGATACCAATTCCAATTTTACGCAATAGCTCACGATGCGTCGCTAACCAGTACCCTTGTTCCAACTGCTTATCTGTCAGCTGGTTATCCCCTTGTTGTGTTTTCATGCTTAAATTGTACCATGCTTGTGAGCCCAATTCAATTATGCTACTATTTAACTACTCAGCCGACATGGCACAATTAAAATAAAAAACTATGTTTTCTACTTCAGTCGACGTTATGTATCTAGTGATATCAATGTGCATTGTTATCTTTACTGGATTTCTTGTTTGGATTATGTTTTACGTGGTCCAAATACTAAAACAAGGTAATGAAGTTTTAGCAGAGATACGCGAAAAAATAGCAGAGTTTGAAGAAGCTCTTGCTAATATTAAAGACAAGGTCATTACATCTGCAACATCCATTAAATTCATTGCATCAGAAATCGGTACGGTTGTTGATCTAGTAAAATCACGGAAAAAGAGTTCCTCAAAATCCAGAAAAAAGTAGCACACAGCAGAACAAAACACCCTCAATCACGAGGGTGTTTTTGCATCGCAAATGTGATACACTATGTACCCTAGATTATCACTGCAAGAACCTATGTCTTTCGTCCACCTCCATACTCATAGTCATTATTCACTTCTGGATGGAGTCCCAAAAATTACTGATATTATAACAGCGGCAAAAGGCATGAACATGCCCGCTATTGCATTGACTGACCATGGTAACTTGTATGGTGCCATTGAATTTTACCAAGAAGCTAAAAAACAAGGTATAAAACCAATAATTGGACTTGAAGGATATTTAGCCCCTGGACCGATAACTGAAAAGAAACCAAAAGAGCGCCCATTTCACATCATCTTGTTGGCTCAAAATAAAGAAGGGTATGAAAATCTTATCCAGCTAACATCAAAAGCGAACTTAATAGGATTTTATGGTAAGCCACGAATTGACATGGCATTACTACAACAACACAATGCCGGTCTCATTATGCTTAGTGCCTGCTTGTCAGGAGAAATCCCTCGTACAATTTTGCAGCATGGTGTTGACCATGCCGTCGAAGTTGCAAGGAAATACTCAGAAATATTTGGAGAGGGTCGCTTGTATCTAGAAGTTCAACACAATCCAAACACCCCAGAACAAGAAATTGTAAATCGCGGTTTACTTGAGCTGCATAAAAGAACAGGATTGCCATTGGTTGCGACAAATGACGCGCATTATATCGATCCATCAGATGCTGAAGCACAAGATGTTATGGTATGTATTCAAACAAAACAACTCCTTGCGAACACAAATAGACTTACCATGCAAAATGAAGACTTTGCTCTGTCTACTCCAGGGCAAATGGCTGAACGATTTAGCGAGTATCCTGACGCTATTACAAATACAGTTAAAATAGCCGAAAGCGTCAACATTGAAATTGAACTAGGTAAAATACAAATCCCCTACTTCGACGTTCCTGATGGGAGCACTTCTGAAGAGGAACTACGCCGAATGTGTATTAATGGTTTATCAAAACGTTATTCAGAAATCACAGAGGAAATCACGGAACGACTTGATTATGAATTAGATGTTATTACAAAAACTGGATTCGCATCCTATTTTTTAATTGTTCAGGACTTTGTCAACTGGGCAAAAAATCAAGGTATCGCTGTTGGCCCTGGTCGTGGATCTGCTGCAGGATCCATTGTGTCCTATCTCACGAACATTACCGATGTGGACCCGGTCAAATATGAATTATTATTTGAACGATTTCTTAATCCTGAACGTGTTTCTCAACCAGATATTGATATTGACTTTGCGGACGTTCGTCGTGATGACGTACTGAAATATGTTGAACAAAAGTATGGGAAGAGTAATGTTGCACAAATCATTACATTTGGAACACTCGCTGCTCGTGCTGCTATTCGTGATGTCGGACGCGTACTTGGATTATCATATGGCTATTGTGATCGTATTTCAAAACTCATTCCTATGTTTGCCACACTGGATGAGGCACTTAAACAAGTGACAGAGCTACAAGAACTCGTTAACCAAGATACAGATGCCGAACGACTATTTGCAATTGCAAAAAAACTAGAAGGCGCTGTACGGCATACCTCAACACATGCATGTGCTGTTGTGATCACCAAAGACCCTCTTGATCTCCAAGTGCCGCTTCAAACCGACCAAGACGGGGCAATAATTACAGAGTACTCGATGAATCCTATTGATTCCCTCGGCTTACTCAAAATGGATTTCCTAGGTTTAAAAAACCTGACAATTATTGAAAACACATTAAACATTGTTAAAGCAACCACTGGAGCTGATGTAAAGATAGAAGATATACCGCTCAACGATAAAAAAACATTCAAACTACTTCAACGTGCTGAAACGATAGGCGTCTTTCAATTAGAAAGTTCAGGCATGCGTCGCTATTTAAAACAACTAAAGCCAACAGAAATAGAAGATATTATCGCCATGGTATCGCTCTATAGACCTGGTCCAATGGAATTTATTCCTGATTATATTGATGGAAAACACGGAAAACGCGTAGTGACATATATCGACAAAGGACTAGAGCCCATACTCAAAAAAACATAT
>CAZMTW010000093.1:0-4087 GCA_964569285.1 uncultured Gammaproteobacteria bacterium | reverse complement strand
CTTAATTTTTCCGCCGCGTTTCGCGCTCTTCGCAGTTGGTTTTTTGGCAAAAATTGATAATGCCAATAACGACAGCACAATGGCCATACGAGGTAAATAGAGCAACCGGAATCGCCGCGCTATTAAACGGGCTATTGTTCCCAGTACAACAATCGCAATAAAAATCGTTACTCCGTACAGCAACCCCGTTGCTAAAAAGGAAAGTGCAATAACAGTGGGAGCAAAAATACCAAACGCTTTCACTCCAAGAAACTGACGCGCAGCAGCAATCACTGTTGCCATAACAGGAAGCATCAGAATCAAAAATAATGAATTAACTGGCACTCCTTTGTTAATCATGTACGTCATGGTAAACGACATAAAATTAAGAGGAGTCAGTTGTTGAAGCCCACGTGCAGTGTACTGCGTTACAATTTGATACTCTGCATCCACATTCGAAAGTAATTTTTCAAAGTTTTCTGGTGATCCACCACGAATCGCATCATCTAAAATATTTTTATCTGCCACAACAATATACTGCGGCTCAATACTTTGAAACGTACGTTGAGCTGTTTGTGCACTTGTTGTCAATGATTGATTGTTACTGACCGCAACAATCACTTTTGAACCAAAACCGTATCCATCTAATGAAACATTATTCAATGAACTCAAACGTGACAACTCAATTAATGAGTTGAGACCAACATTACCAGAGGTCCACGTAATAATCACATCTGATGCAATCACATCTTTCTCATTCTGAGCAATCATTTGAGCCATGTTTTGAACAATAATGTACTCTTGATCCACTCCCGCATCGCGTAATGACACCACCAATGTACCTTGTGTGAGACCATACGCCTGCAAATCCTGAATTTCTTCTTCAGAGACGCTCTGATCGGAAATGAGTAATGCCAGACGATCTTGGACAGAAACAATAATTTCATCTGTGCCCGCAACCGAAGGATCATCAAAAGCAGTAACCGTAAGAGTCACACGATACGTACCACTCGAATTATATGCATGTGTAGCATCAATGCCTCGTTCAAAATAACCATCTCCAAAATCCCAAAGATACTCCAGCTCCCGTTCTTGATTTATTGTCGTCGCAGATGCATCAAATAATACAGTGCGCCCCACAACAACATTTCTATCTTTACCAGCACTCGCATTTAATGCTATTACTGGCTGTTCTTCTTCTATTGGTACTTCTTGCGCCATTGCTCCATATGCAGAAAGAAAGAAACCACCAAACAAAACCCCAACAAGAGCAAGGCTTGCGATCATTCGTGAATAAGATACAGAATATGTCATAACAGAATATATTATTGATTTTGTCTTTGTCGTAGCGCCGTGCATAAAGCAATTGCAACAGCATCTGCAGCGTCATCCGGTGTTGGTGGTGAATCCAAACCGAATTCGAATTGTATCATTCGTTGCACCGCTTGTTTGTCTGCCCCTCCATTGCCAGTAACCTCTGCTTTAACCTCCACTGGCTTCACTTCTTCTATTGTGACGCCTGCAGCGTGAAGTGTAAAGAGAATAACTCCACGTGCCTGACCAACTTTGAACGCAGAAGTTACATTTTTAGCAAAAAATAGCTCTTCAACACCCGCAATTTCAATATCGGCATATCGATCAAGTATTCCTTGAATATCTGTATGAATGATAGCGAGCCGTTCTGGTACAGCGAGAGTACTTGATGTGCGTATCACACCATACTCAACAAGCTCTCGTTCGGCACCAACAACACGCAGTACAGCAAAACCAGTTGTTTCAATACCCGGATCAATACCCAGTACAATCATACACTTCTATTACAAATTGGCATTTGTGTGAACGCTGTTCACATCTTCATTATCTTCCAACACTTCAATCAAGGACGAAAGCGTCGAAGATGCTGACTCATCTGGATCCAACATGGTATTGGTAATATATTCCACACCGAATGATGCTGGGGTTATATTCATTTTCTCCAACATCTGTACAATAGTATTAAGATCAGCACGCCCTGTAATAATGGTAACACCCTCTTCTTCCACTTGGATATCTTCTGCACCAGCATCAATCACAGCTAGTTCCAATTCGTCTTGATTTGGAATATCTTCTGCAGCAATACGAATAACCCCTTTTTGTTCAAACATATACATCACACTACCGCTACCACCTAAAGAACCTCCATGCTTGGTCAACGAACTCCGTACAAATGAAACAGTGCGATTATTATTATCTGTCACACACTCAATAATCATAGCAATACCACCTGGACCATACGCCTCAAAAACCACCTCTTCGTACACCACTCCAGGAAGCTCGCCCGCGCCTTTCAAAATTGCTTTCTCCACATTATCCTTTGGCATGTTTGCCACCTTTGCCTGATCCATTGCACTGCGCAACGCTGGATTCATATCAGGATCTTTGCCATTTCGAGCAGCAATAGTAATATTCTTCACCAATTTGGTAAATACAGCGCCTTTCTTCGCATCGGTGGCACCCTTCTTCCGTTTAATTGTTGCCCACTTCGAATGTCCAGACATGAGGATAGAGTTAAAATACGGACTCAATACTACCGATTTTTAGCTAAAAAGTCAATATGGATGTAGGCCAGTGATGTCTTCATGTTTTGTCTACTTGGCTGTATGATTGATATATGAATATATATATTCGAAAAATGTATATGATCGCCTTGGTGATTATGTGTCTACCTGTTGGCGCATTTGCGATTGACCTGCCCACAATCACAAGTATTTCGACCGACTTTGTGGCCATGACATCAAAGTTGTCTTTCGACAAAACAATTGCGTTGTATGGTGAAAATTTGGATTACGTTCTTTTTAATGATGTACAGGTGCGGTTTGGGTCTGAGGTGGCCACAGCTGTTACTGGGAATGATACGGCAGTGAATGTGGTTTTTTCTCTGACACCCGCGGAGTTTACGCATGACACAGATTATTATATTGAACTGTGGGAGAGTGATACTCGTCTTGCGCAATTCGGTGAGCCAGTGCACATCTCGAACCCTCTATTTTACACACCTACACCCCGCAAGACAAAAAAATTCATCAATAACACAAAGAAGAAAGTAACCAAACGCACGGTGGGCTTGAACCTGCATTGGGCATTGGGGGCTGCGGAAGATGAGAATGAGCTCTTTGAACAAAAGGTAGACAATTCAAAAACCAAATGGGTGCGTGAGCATATTTCCTATGCAGATGTGATGGGCGACAATGGACGTGGATGGTTGGAGCGCTATGACGAGGTGATGTTGCGCTACAAAGAAAAGAACATGCGCGTTGTGGCAATGCTCGCGTATGGTAGCGGTGATGATATGTTTGCGCCGCCAAGCAAAAAAGAGTGGAGGCGTTTTGTGCGTAAAGTCGCCAAACTGTACGCACCGTATGTTGACGCATGGGAGGTGTGGAACGAGCCTGATAGTCCGTCATTCATGAACCCAAATACTGTGACTGCGCTGAAGCCTTTGATGAAGTCGGCCTATAAGCTGTTGAAGCATTATGACCCAACAGGTGTTGTGCTGAATGGAGCAATAGGAGATATCACACATACAAAGTTTGTCCGCAACATGTACAAGAAGGCTGGCCAGTATTTTGATGAACTGTCTATCCATCTATATTATTGCGATGAGTATGTTCTGAATGGAAACAATGGAAAGTTATTTGAGGACTTGGATGTGTTGTACAAGGCAATCCCACGTGCGCGACGGGACCAGAAAATTTGGATCACTGAGTTGGGTTGCTCAACCGGCACAGCAGGAGTGGATGATACGCTTCAAAAACGCTATCTCAAAAAAACAGTTCCCAGATTGCTGAAAACAGGACAGTTTCGGATGATATTGCTCTATACCATTCGTGACAGACCGTACTTAGGGGCGTACGAAGCCAACTTTGGATTGATGAATAATGAAGGAATTAACAAGCCCGTATGGCAGTGGTATCGCAAAATACCCAGAATGCAATAGCCATCGATCGGTTATAATACTCTTGTCCATATAAATGAATCAATTTAGTACAAGAAAAGTGTATACACGCATAATACCCACAGGCCTTGCGAAGACACTCACTTTTCCCTATGATTACATTCTGAATATAAC
>CAZMTW010000092.1:0-4156 GCA_964569285.1 uncultured Gammaproteobacteria bacterium | reverse complement strand
CCATACTTCTTAGCCTCACGTAAAAAATATTCATGCCCAAGATGAAAAAGGTCGTACGTACCAAATGCTAAAACAGTTTTCATTTCGCTTTTTTTTTCTTTTTTCCTCTTACTTTTGTAAAAATACCACTTGGACGTTCTTCTTCTAGCGCGTCTAACTGATCACGCAACTGCGCTGCCTTTTCAAACTCCAAATTCTGCGCTGCTAATGCCATCTGATTCTGTAGGTCTATAATAAAATGCTGATATTCCTCTTCGTGTAAATCAGCAACCACATCAGAAGGCAATACAAGAGGAACGTCTTCCTTCTTTCCAGCCAACCGATCCTCACGTACTTTGCGCATAACAGATTTGGGTGTGATACCATGCTTTTTATTATACTTCACCTGAATATCTCGACGACGGTTCACTTCATCTATAGCACGTTGCATAGAGCCAGTAATACGATCAGCATACATAATCACCGTACCATCCAAGTGCCGAGCAGCTCTTCCCATGGTTTGTATTAACGCGGTTTCTGAACGCAAAAACCCTTCCTTATCTGCGTCTAAAATCGCAACCAATGATACCTCTGGTAAATCCAGTCCCTCACGTAACAAATTAATACCCACTAACACATCAAACACACCTAAACGTAAATCTCGCAAAATCTCTAAGCGCTCCAACGTATCAACATCCGAGTGCAAGTACTGCACCTTAATGCCTTTTTCATTAATATAATCTGCTAACTCCTCTGACATGCGCTTCGTTAACGTTGTTACCAATACGCGCTGTCCATCTGCAATCCGCTTTTTAATCTCACCTAACAAATTAGGAACCTGATCCTTTATAGGACGAATATCAATAGTCGGTTCAAGCAAGCCTGTGGGACGAATCAACTGTTCTACTGTTTGAGATGCATGTTCTTTTTCATACAACCCTGGAGTTGCAGAAACAAACACCGTTTGCCCAACACGCTCTTCAAATTCTTTAAACTGCAACGGTCTATTATCATATGCTCCCTTCAAACGAAACCCATGATCAATCAAGTTGGTTTTACGAGCCCGGTCACCAGCATACATGCCACCAATCTGAGGAATGGTCTGATGTGACTCATCAATAAAGCACAAATAATCATCTGGAAAATAGTCCATCAATGTATACGGCGGAGTGCCGACAGCGCGGCCGTCAAAGTAACGAGAATAATTTTCAATACCGCTAACAAAGCCAACATTCTCAAGCATCTCCAAGTCGTAGCTCGTCCGCTGCTCCAAACGACGACCTTCAAACTCTTTGCCAACCTTCTTAAACGCGGCGACTTCCTTTTTCATATCCGCACGGATCTCATGCAGCGACTGGTCAAACCGATCAGGCTGAGCAACATACAAAGAAGCTGGGTACACAACAACCTCGTCAAAATTATTTACAACTTCACCCGTCAAGACATCAACCTCTTGAATGGTTTCCAAATCATTACCAAAAAAATCAAATCGGTACGCAGTGTGTTCAGAAGAGGAAGGGTAGACTTCTACCACATCTCCTCGCGCACGAAAGGTTCCACGATGAAAATCAATATCATTACGATCAAAATTCATTTCAACCAATTTGATCAGTAATTCTCTACGTCCAAGTTCTCCTTTTTTTACGGTGACACTTCCTTTTTGATACAACAATGGCGATCCCAATCCATAAATACATGACACCGACGCAACAATGATCGTATCTCGTCGAGAGAGCAACGCTTGAGCAGACGCATTACGTAAACGATCAATCTCCTCGTTCACCTGTGTCTCCTTTTCTATATAGGTATCTGATCGAGCAATATATGCCTCTGGTTGATAGTAATCATAATAAGAAACAAAGTAATGGACAGCTGCCGATGGAAAAAACTCACGAAACTCAGAAGCGAGCTGAGCAGCCAATGTCTTGTTATGAGAAATAACCAAAGCAGGACGTTGAAGCTCTTGAATCACATTCGCCATGGTAAATGTTTTTCCAGAACCGGTCACCCCAAGCAAAGTTTGTGACGCATCCCCTTTTCTTATTCCACTAACAAGATCTTTGATAGCGGTCGGTTGATCGCCATCGGGTTTAAAAGGTGATTGGAGTTCAAATCTCATATAGTCGATGTAGTATAGCAAAAAAACCGCAGAGAGGAGGGCGAGGCGAGCCACTCCTCTCAGAACACCGTATACATACAGATATAGCCATTCAGCGCGAGGCTGACTGCAGCGAATCCAATGTACACAACATTCAGAACGACCCAGATCCAGTTGGCTGAATTCTCCTTGGTTCCACGATACGCGTAGAACCCCAGGAACAACCCTGCCATGACGTACAGCTCCTCGTATCGCAACGAGTAACTAGTCACGGCAATGATCATACCAACCGCTCCCCACAACAGGTCTAAGTCCGGTGAGTAGAACAGGTCTGTGCGCTTCGCCCTGTCCCATAGCACTACCACAACCACGACCGCGGAGATCGCCGGAAGACCTGCCTTCACCTCCAGCGGCAAGCTGGTCCACCCCAGAAACGCACTGCCGACCGAGATGAACTCCAGCCATGCGAACAACTCCAACCTTTCCATATAGGCCGAAACCATCAGAAGAGTTGAGCCGATCGCGAAGCACATGCTCTGGGCGAAGAGATATTTAACCCCTATCTCTCCACCGTACCAGCTCGAACCGACATGCACCCCGTAGATCGAGATGAGACTGCCAGCGACTCCGATAATGAGCGAGCCTTTACGCATTTTCCACCTCCTTCCTTAGGATTATGTGGAACGTAACGCTGCACAGAAAGTCCCATAAAAAGAAGGCCCTGTCAAGGCCTTTTAGATTAAAAACCTTTTAGATTAAAAACAAGTGACTATTTTTTGAGTGTTACAAACTTACGCTTACCTGCCTGAAGAGTGTCTCCATTAGAAACATCCAACTCTTCATCAATCGACCCAACTTTTTTATCATTAATACGCGCTCCTCCTTGCTCAACCAATCGACGTGCTTCCGATTTTGACTTCACCAATCCAGACCCCACCAACAAATCTATAATAGATACATCACTAGTTCGAACGACATATACTCCCATCTCAGCTGGAGTATTCTTTTTTTGAAACACATTCACAAATTCTTCTTGGGCTGCATCCGCATCTTTCTCAGAATGATACATCGACACAATCTGATGAGCGAGCTGCATCTTTACATCACGCGGATGTGCTCCTGCTATCATTTCTGCTTCTACTTCATCCACTTCTTCCGTAGAAGCATCTGTTGCTAATCGCATGTACTGTGTGATAAGCGAGTCGTCCAATGACATCAACTTTCCATACATATCAAAAGGCTCATCCGCAACACCAACATCATTGCCATAACTTTTACTCATCTTACGACCATCAGTACCTGCTAAAAACTCAAATGTCATCACAACCTTCTCTGTGCCATTGACCACTTTCTGCAATGTTCGACCGGTCAGCATATTAAATAATTGATCATTGCCACCCACTTCCATGTCCACATCCATTACCACAGAGTCCCATCCCTGCATCATGGGATAAAAAAACTCATGCACATAAATTGGTTTACCATCTGCCATTCGTTTTTCAAACATGTCCCGCTCCATCATCTGCTGCACTGTAAAATTTGCCGCAAGCTCCATGACGTCTTGAAAACTCATCTTATCGAGCCATTTGGAGTTAAATTCCAAACGCGCAGGGTTCTCATGCTTTGTGCTAAAATCCAAAATCTTCGCAGCCTGCTCTTTATACCCCTTCGCATTCGCATTTACCTGCGCAGGAGTCATGGTTACTCGGGCAGCTTCTTTATCTGTAGGATCTCCAATTCGAGCAGTAAAATCACCAATCAACAACACAATTTCATGCCCCAAATCCTGCAATTGCCTCAATTTACGCAAAATAACCGCATGCCCTAAATGAATATCCGGACCAGTTGGATCAACTCCAAGGTAGATCTTCATGCGCTCACCAGCTTTCAACTTCTTTTGAAATAACGTAAGCGGAATAATATCTATCACTCCGCGAGTCATAATATCATCAAGCTGCTGCTTGTTTGTTACAGAATGGGCTGATTGATTCTTTGAGGATTTTTTCATAATTGGCTTCTATAATAACACAAAATCTGGTATAATGCGAGCCATATGAAAGTATATATTGGACTCGATAT
>CAZMTW010000091.1:0-4172 GCA_964569285.1 uncultured Gammaproteobacteria bacterium | reverse complement strand
CAAGATACAATTTATACTTATTCCTTTTCAACCTTATTGGAATTTTTTTAGGGAGCATGATAGTATTTATTCTACTTCAATTCTCTAAGGTAGAGAAAAAATTTGAAGATGAGGAAAAAGGCCTATTTCAAGCAGATTTATAAATAGAACATATGCAACCATTAGTCATCGCAACAGCATCTGTCTTTACCTTTATTGTGCTGGGCAGCTTCTTTTTCTAGATTTATTAGTTATTTTTGGTTAATATGCAACATTATATCTGTAAAGGAGAGTGTAAAGGAGTATCTGAGACTCCAGGATCATGTGGAGCAGATACGTGTTCTATGAAGGATCAACCACTTGTTGAGTGCAGTTGCGAGAATGCTTCTCACGATGCAGAACAGCAGGAAGAAGCCTAAACCTTGCTTTATGTGCTAATAAAGCGCATAATCCTCATATATTTGTAAGTGAATTTTTATGCCAGATAAAATCAAGATAATAGCTGCAGGAGGTACTTTTGAAAAAGAGTACGATGAGATTCAGCAAAAACTGACATTTACAGAGACACATTTGCCAGAAATGCTTAAAAAAGGCCGTTGTTTGGCACAAGTTGAGGTTCGTACCGCTATGTTAATAGACAGTCTAGAAATGACTGAGACGGATAGGTTGCTTATCTTAGAACAGTGCGAAAAAGCAGAAGAAAAGAGAATAATTGTCACTCACGGTACAGATACAATGGTTGATACTGCACAATTACTGGGTGAAAAAATAAAAGACAAAACAATTGTGCTTACCGGTGCGATGATTCCATATTCGTTCGGATCCAGTGATGGGATGTTTAACCTTGGATGTGCATTTGGATTTGTTCAAGCACTTGATCCTGGAGTCTATATTGCTATGAATGGAATGGTATTTCCCTGGTATAACGTCAAAAAACAACTCGATGCTGGCGTCTTTCAGCCATTGAACCCATAGTCAATACTGTGCTACACTCAGTCAAATGAATAGCACAAACACGAATACAGATTCAATCGTCCAGCGCATTCGCGAGGGCGATTTTGTTGCAGTTCAAGATGATGCAAATCGAGAAGACGAGACCGACCTTGTCATTGCAGCAGAAGCTATTACAGATAAACAGATGGCATTTCTCATCAGATACACCAGTGGAATTATTGCCGTTCCAATGAAGCGCGGTCGACTACAAGAACTGAAGCTTGATCTACTCACAGAACAGAATACCGCGAACTTTGGTACACCATTTACTATGCCTGTTGATCTTTCCGCTGGAACACGTGGAGGAGTTTCGGCACATGAACGGGTTCTTACAATAAAGGCTCTTATCAATATTCAAACTGCTCCAGAAGACCTTGGACGGCCTGGTCATATTTTTCCTCTCGAAGCGCACGCAGGAGGGCTTGCAGAGCGTGTTGGGCACACAGAAGCTGCACTATATCTCATGGAACAAGCAGAAATGTATCCTGCAGCGGTTATTGGAGAATTAATGAACAATGATGGCACAATGATGCGTGGAGACGCGTTGAATGCGTTTTTAGCTATACACTCCATACCTCTAGTAACAATTTCAGAGTTACGAGAAATGTTATGATAAAAACAACGTATAGAAACATTCCACAGACCATGGGCACGCAGCATCCAGATAATGCACGTGCACCTTTTTGGGAACAAGACGGAGATGGATATGTAAGTACAAGTGAAGAAGTTCTTGAATCTGCCATGTCATTTATTGAACTTGGTTGTGAAGAGTATATGTGGGACTGGGAAGGGAAGCACGTTGACGAAGGAGTTGTAGAAAAATTACTCACCGAATACCATGACTTTTTTTCCAAACATCAACTTGGCAAGGATCGTTTCCTTACTTTTCGCATTCCGAATATTTGGGAGGAAAAGGGTCGGTCACTTGCTAGAGCATTTATGAATATGTTGACTGCCGAGGAATTTGCTGTTGATCTTGGTTTAAATGCTCGTCCGCTATTTGAGATCATTCTACCCATGGCAGATAAGGCCGAGAAACTTATTCAAATGCAACGACGGTTTACTGAACTTGCCCGTTTTAAGCACAAGTTATTTGATGACGAAAAAACAGATTTTGATTATTTGGAAATAATTCCATTGATAGAAGGGGTGAGGGAAATGACTGGAGTACGAACGTTGCTCGACAACTACTTGGTGCTCCATAAAAAACAATACAAAAGAAAACCGGAGTATATGCGTGTGTTTCTCGCACGAAGTGATCCAGCACTGATGTCCGGACTTGTCCCTGCAGTTATAGCAAACCGGGTAGCATTGTCAGAACTGTATGAATGGTCTAAAGACAATGCAACACCGATCTTTCCATGGCTTGGTGCAGGATCATTGCCATTCAGAGGAGGATTACGACCAGATCGTATCTCTACCTTTGCAAAGACATATCCTGGCATCCGAAGCGTCTCGATCCAATCCTCGTTTCGTTATGATTACCCGGTCGAAACAGTGAAGGCTGGCATATCCGAATTAAATGTAGCGTTATCATCTACTGAGCCAGTACTACTATCTCATTCCGAGCGTGCTGCAAGTAAAAGAATTATCAAGGCATGTGAAGCGCCGTATCAGCAAACCATTTCTAGTATTGCATCTACAATTAATGCGATTGCTGAGCATGTTCCTTCACGACGCGATCGGCGATTGCACATCGGACTGCTTGGTTATGGGCGAACACTTGGAAAAAGAACGTTGCCTCGAGCCATTGCATTTACGGCAAGTCTGTACTCTTTGGGTATTCCACCAGAACTCATCGGAACAGGAAGGGGAATAGCCGCTCTTTCTCCAAAAGACTTGCAGGTATTGGAGAAACAGTATATAACACTTGCAGATGACCTCATGGAAGCAGGGCAGTATCTAAATACAGAAAATCTCGCATTTTTAGCCAAAAAATCGCGCGGATTCAAGCAAATTCAAAAGGATGTTCAATTGCTAGAATCCTATTGCGGAAAAAAGCTTGAGCCGAAAACGTCTACCAGTTTCATTCACCGTAATTGGACATCAACACTCTACTTTCAGTTGCAAGCAAAGGAGTCCCTGACAGCATCCATAAATGAATCAGCAAAAATTAGAAATAGCTTAGGATAAGTATGAAAGTTCAAGTAACAGGATTACAACGTAAGCAGCTCGCAACGTACATTGAGGAAAAGTTTCCTACCATTGATCTTGTGGAAGAAAAGCCAGATCTCATTATCACGTATGGTGGTGACGGATCTTTGCTGTATGCAGAGCGACACTTTCCAGGTGTTCCAAAAGTCATGTTGAGAAATAGTCAGGTGTGCACACTATGCGCAAACATGAGCCGAGACACCGTTCTTCAGTTAATCCTGGAAGAACAGTATGATATTGTACCGTACACAAAACTTGAAGCGGAAGCGAAGGGGAAGAAATTAACTGCCCTCAATGATGTTGTCGTTGGGCATCCATTTGTGAATGGAACGCTTCGAGCAAAAGTAAGTATCAATGGTGAGCAATATGGAGATGAAATTCTCGGGGATGGAATTGTGATTAGTACGCCAATTGGTTCAACAGGTTATTATCAAAGTATAACCAGGAGTAACTTCCAATTTGGAATTGGAATTGCGTTTAACAATGTTGTGCGCATTGTTAGTCATCTTGTGGTAGATGAGGAAACACCTATAGAAGTTGAGGTAACACGCGGACCTGGAATTGTTGCCGCAGATAATGATGAGGGACAAATCGATCTCTCAACAGGTGATCGTGTACAGATACGGAGATCAAAAGAAAAGGCACAGATTGTTCATTTTCCCTCAGAGCACAGACGTTTCAATCTGACAGCGCAATCAAACAGACTCCCGCTTGGACTGTGCCAGATTTGCAAAAAAACACTATGACCACAACGGTCACGATTGGGACTAGTAACAATAAAAAGTTTTCTGAAATGTCCCAAGCACTTGAGGTGCAAGGCATTACTGCGTTACGTGCAGATGTGGATGTAGATGAAATTAAAGATCTCGATCCTGAGAAAGTAATTCGACACAAGACCATTAGTACATATAAAGAACTTGGAGTACCCGTATTGGTGGATGACTCTGGAATTTTCTTTGAAAGGTACACACAGTTTCCAGGAACGTATTCGAAATTTGCATTTCAAACCTTGGGTTATGATGGGTTGTTTGCATTAGTAAAAGAGG
>CAZMTW010000090.1:0-4262 GCA_964569285.1 uncultured Gammaproteobacteria bacterium | reverse complement strand
TGGCTCCAGTTCTTTGAGTTGATCCTTCAGGTTGTGCTGCTCTACTACTTCCTCTGGTAACAATTTTGAATACGTGTTGTAGATACCTGCCTCACTAATGACTTTGTCCGCATACACGAAAGTCCCATCTTCCATCTCCACTCCAACAGCAGTATTGTCTTTTACAATAATCTGTTTTACAGAAGCTCGAGTGAGAACTTTTCCTCCTGCACCTTCAATAACTGCGGTTGTAGTTTCGGCAATTCTCTCTGCTCCACCCACTGGATAGCCAGCTCCATCCATATAATGGTTGGCGAGGAGTGAGTGCATGTACCAACTACTCTTTGACGGCAATAAACCATAGTCACCATACTGCGCAGTCAACACTCCAATAAGTTTTTCGTTTTTTGTGATTCCTTGAAGTACCTCAAGCGTCGTCTGATCAGAAATCTTGAGTACCTTGCGGCGCAACATGTTGCCAAAGATCTTTGCAAAGAATGGGGGAATAACTTTTTCTGCGAAGTAACCTGGACCAACAGTTCTTACTTCTTCTAGCAATTCAAAATACTTGTCGATAGATATACCATCCTCTTCCGAAGGAAAATGCTCCTTGAACATTGCCTTTAGGTTCTCTTTACCAGTAGGGAACTCATATTCAGTGTCACCAAATACAGCTCGATCATATACGTTGTCGAGCGGCGCCCACTTCAGCTCATCATTGCTGATATACCGAAATACTTTGTTTAATAGAGTCCCATCAATATGAACCTGTCCTACATAGTGAAGCCCCACATCCCACACGTATCCTTTTCTCTTAAAGGAGTGAGTGTATCCCCCTATAACGTAATGCTGCTCCAGTACCAATACTTTCTTACCTTCTTTTGCTAATAATGAAGCAACGCTGAGCCCGCCTGTTCCTGAGCCGATAACAATTGCATCAAATTGTGTTTTTTCTACTCCTCCCTCCTTAATAAATGAATGATATGTCTTTCCAACCACGTTTTTGTTGATTTATATGGATAATACACTGGTTACTATAGAGGAATTCCGGTATATGCACAATTTAACCCATTATGTTTCTGTTACCGACCAATGAAACAAAAAAACCGCCTTCAAGACGTTTTTTTCTCGCGTATCAAAGTCTACTTCTTGAGTTTCATGACAGCCATTAAAGTGATCAATGCGGAAGCGACTACGTGCATCAACACCAATGCAGCAATTGCACCATTTGAAATGTCTAGCATCATTGGGCTTGAAAGAGATACAAGAAAAACAATCACCGCAAGGCCAATAAATATCATTTCTGGTTTTTTTGTGAACTTACCGAGAAGTGAAATCACAATTCCAGCCGCAACAATAGAAAGTAGTGTTGCTGCAATGACCGTTGCCGCGGTTAATACTTCGTATGCCGTCCCAGGTTGTGCTACCTCAATTGGAGTTGAAAGAACCGCATTGGCAATATAAAAAATAACAGTGTTCACTATCGCCGCAGCAATTCCTCCAAGAAGAGCGCCCATCCACGCATCTTTATGTGCAAATGCTTTCACCGCTTTTGATCCTTTTTCTTTCTCCATGTTTGTTTCTTATGTTATTAATAGATACAGTCTATCACATGTATTCATTTTTGCTTACTACGATCATGCTTCTTGTGTGCCCGACAATGGGTTTATGCTCTCCACTTGGATAATCTCTGATCGCATCGTACAGGACATCTTCATTATACCTATACCCTTCCCCATTTTTCGTTCCAGGATCATTTGTAATGAATTCTGATGTGACTGCGTCGTAACCCTTTATTAATAACATGTGCCGCTCGGGTCCAGGCTCGGTGAAATTAGGATTGTTGAGTGCTTGACCGTCAGCTGGCACTAGAACGATGTTCCCTTTCCACAACTCTTCTATAATTTGATCAAGTGTACTGTCATGGACCGCAATTGCTGCCTTAGTTTCGAAGAAAGAATTCATTAACTCGGCAGTTTCATCAACATCACTGTCACTAAAATACCCAAATCGCTCTTCTGCCGCGGCAGACAAATCTAAAATCGCTACAAGAGCCTCCTCTGCAGTTAATGTTGTTCCTTGCACCCAATGCGCTGCCATGAGTATCGACGCCTCTTCACATCCATCTTGCTGACGTGGATCATCCCAGTTTGCTGTAGGTGCTTGTGATGTAAATGGAACCTCTTGTTCTATGAAATCAAGCGGTATGACGACCGGTTCAACAACTTCTTCTTCATCTACCTCCACCTCATCAACATGATCCACAATCAAACTATCATCATCTTGCATAACATATACAACTGCAAATGCGCTCATGGCAAATAGCATAAAGAAAAGTATCTTTCTCATACTCCAGATGTAAATATCGTAACGTTTTTGGTTGGCGAATCCATTGTCCATTCCCACTCTCGCGCAATCCACTGCATGGTTTGAGGGCTATAAAAACAAACGTGAGTCGGATCAGTGTGATACCACCATTTTTCGAATGCATCGGGCGAGGTTACCATCTCTGTCATGACAGCCAATATTCCTTTGGGACTGAGCATGGTGCTGAGTCGTTTAAATGTGTCTTTTGGATTATGAAGATGCTCGAGAACTTCTGTCGCAGTAATACAATCGTACTTCTTCTCTAGTAGTCTAGCATCAGGAAAATAAAACGGGTCGTAGTTCTCAAGCTCAAATCCATGTTTCTCCATTTCAATACTCAACGCCGGACCAGGCCCACAACCAAAGTCGAGCCCATGCGCTCCTTCACTCAATTTTGGGATTAAAACATTTGTTAGCCTCTGAATGAATTTTCTATACCCATCATCATCTGGATTATTGTTGTGTAAATCGTAGCGCTCCTTTTCCTGTGCATTATAGAGTCGTTTTTCAGGATCTAAAAAAATCAGTCCACATTCTCCTTCACAGATCCAATATGTAACCTCTCCTCGTTGAGGGTCGTCTTTGCGTAGTAGTGGCGTAGATGGTGAGTTACACAATATGCAGTTCATGCTCCCATGATGCCTTGTCGTCTTGATAATTGCAATACATACTTTAGCTCATACGCTAACAACATCTACAAAATCCCCACAAGGACGCATTCCTGAAGAAGATGCTCATTCGTTCTTACTTTGAATAGACTTTGTTTCGTATAACAACCAATAACAATCCTCCGAGAAGTGTAAAACAACCAATAGTGATAAATACAACTCCAAAACCGAACTCTTCTGCCATAAAACCACCTAATGCTGCGGCCGCTGACATACCAATACCGGTCAATACATCATAGAGGCTCCATTCAAACCCAGCCTTACCTTTGTCAACGTGACGCGTGAAAATGGAATACCATCCAGGAAATGCTAATGCAGATGCAATTCCGAATATCGCTTGTAATACATACACCTGCCAGACAGCATCAACCAACGGATACATAAAAAAGACTAGAGCGGTGAGAACCGTGCCGACAAGCGCGGTATACAAATCATCTTTCTCGGATTTTGACCTATCAATATACATGCCGACAGGCATTTCAAAAATTGACTTGAATATTAAATACAGCGCAATTGCTATACCTGCTGCTTCAATACTCCCTCCTGTGATTTTATCTGTTATGAATATTGCAAATACCGGAGCGAGTAACTGGTATGAAGACCATATTAAGAAATCAGATACAATCAACACCTTGATAATAGGGTTGATGTGGTAATGCTTTATTGAACGAAGAATGATTCGTGAATACATATGAATTACATTATATACTGTAATAGATGAGATTGCGAGTACACTCATTTAGACATTGACACTCTCGTCCCAGTTGCTACACTGCAGGCTCAGTTGATAACTGAAAACGTATTACGACGGCTCGAGAGAAATGGCTCGACGACAGCCGGACAACCCTTTGCTTCCTGCAAAGAAGGTGCCACATCCACCCAGGTTTTCCTGGAAAGATATTGCTCACGTATAGTGCTTATGTTGCACTTTGCGACAGTTGTCCATTGTTATCGATCCATTTCAACGGCACCCAGAAAGGGGTACAGGAAGATGACAGCGGATAACGGTCGTTTCGGGAATTTTCTCGACCACCTGAGTGGTGATACATTCACCATCTCACTTCAGCTGGACCCACCGTCCAGCGTGAACACCGACAAGTTCGGCAAAGTGCTTGATGCGGTACGCCAGCATCGATCGGTCCATGCCGTGGACATCAACTCGCCGAGCCGGCGTCCTGCACAGTATCCGATTACGATGGCTTCCGTGGCCTGCGCATGCTGCCCTGGTTGTGGGAGCGCCCGCCGGAC
>CAZMTW010000089.1:0-4367 GCA_964569285.1 uncultured Gammaproteobacteria bacterium | reverse complement strand
GTACCACGCTCAGCTGAATCCGCTGTTTCATTTGGTGATGGAGATCCAAAACTCGAGGGGCCGCGCGCAACCGAGAAGCAGCTTCAAACTGCTATCGATCGACGACGTGCTCAAGCTGAATATTTGATATCAAATATACATACTCGACATGGCGATGCACAAGCAGTAAAGGCCTTTGGTCGATTATTGTCTAAGTTACTTGATGGAACCGCTGCTCTCTTTGGACGAATTGCAGGAATGGAACAGTATGACGAGGAATGGTTAGTTGAAGCTGAATATCATTATATATCTCAGCTCTCAAAAATAGAGGATATGATAAATTTTATGGATGAATTAGAAGAAGGGAATACACGCATGTCATTTGACCCTGTGCAATATGAAGACCTTCACCGTATCCCGTCGCAGGAAGCTGATGTCTATACCATTACAGAGGAAGAGGGCGCATCATTATCACTCTATGCAAAAGTCCTTGCCGCACATGTTGCATTCAACACTCGAATACATGAAAAACCAGCGATTCGAAGCACAGGAGATGCATTATATACTGGAGGAATGATGGATGAATCAACTATGCAAACGGACGCTCGAGCAATGCTCCGGCGGGGATTCATTGATATGTTGTATAATGGTGCTATTGAATCAATAGGGAACAACCACAACGCAGAAGGGAGCATCAACAGAGCACGAAACGCAATTGTGGAGCTACATGCATTATGGTCAAAGCGATTTCCTCCAGTTGCTGAAAAATACAGTTCACTTCTTTTGCAGTTTGATGAGCTGATACGCACAATACAAATAGCCATTATTCATAGGCAAGCCATGTTTAGCCCTAACCCTCCTGAATAAGCTGGCTTTTCGAGCAGGAAACAGTGTGCTACAATCGAGTTATGAATAGACACGCAGTTCAACAGTTTTTTCCTGACACGTACTCTTTTTTTCGTGATTGTAGCGCAGAACATCCTTTTTGGCGGGAAATGAAAAACGTGCATCTCAACGATGCAAAAAAAGGAAATACATTATTAAGCGATCTTGAACAGGCCTTTTCTTCACTGCATCTTTTTGATGGTGAGCATATTATGCAGCAACGTTTGATACAGGTAGACTCGAGCGAGGAATTATTAGAGGCGTTGACCCATTTGTATGTCGCATATTTGTACCGACATCATCATTCAAGGTTTGTGAATGAGAAGGAGCATAATTATGATATTGAGCTTGAAATCGCAGACCAGCTGCTTGCTCTTGGTGTTGTGCATTTTAAAAATTTCGAATCCCTGACATCGCAGTTTGAAGATGAAATCCAAGCAGACATTCAACACATGGAACAAGTAAACGGTACGGGTGAGTCCGAATTTATTCAACGATTACATCAGAAAGCACAGAATCTTGGAGAGCATCCAACCGCACATCATCAAGTGCTTGTTGCGGTAACCAGTCAAGCACATTTTCCACGTCAGTTTGCGTTAGTAGAACATTTACGTGCGACACGAAACCTTTCAGAGGAATTATTCCCTCATGTAGCAGGTGTCCTACTCATTGATCCTACACCGGGTAGAGAGCATGCGTCATTTATTCCTTTTCACGTAGAAGGACACGAGTTGGAAGAACTATTAAATAAAAGAGGATAAATAACAACCACCTATGAGAACATCACTTACATCACTTATCGCAACAATCGATGTATTGGTTGTTGCAGTGGCGTTTCTACTGCTCATCCCATTGAGTGTCAATGCTGAAACAACAACGTTCGATGTCTCAGCGAAAAAATGGGAATTTACTCCAAGTATTATTACTGTCACAGAGGGAGATCTGGTGACACTGAATATCACGAGCGTCGATGTTGATCATGGGTTTGCACTGAGCGAATTTGGTGTAAACGAAGTGCTTGTAGCTGGAACAACAACACCTGTTGTATTTACGGCAGAAACCGCAGGAACGTATTCATTTTTCTGTAATGTGTTTTGCGGATCTGGACACGAAAGCATGACAGGGACACTTATTGTTGAAGCAACGGTAGTAGAGGAAGTGATTTCAGATGTCGTAGAAGCACCCGTAGGAGAGAGAGATGACGCGGTTACTTCCATGGCGTCTGGGTTTGGTGTGTCTGAATTAACAGCATCAACAGCAACGATTGTATGGAACTCAACTCTCAAGGAGGTTGGACAAGTCGAATATGGAACAACACCTGGAGTGTATTCAGAAGTAACGCCACTAGAAGAAATCGCTTCCAAAAAACATTCAGCGGTGTTAACTGGATTGTCTGAAGGGACAACATATTATTATCGAATAAAAACACAGGATGTAGAAGAAGATGTTCCTTACTCAGATGAAATGACATTCACGACGACATCAACAGAAGATGTTAGTGCTGAAGAAGAAATAGAGGAGCCGCTACTCATTTCAGACATGGACGAAGATGCAGGTGAAGATGTTGGTGATATACGGGTTATCGAAGCACCTGTAGACAGAGTTGATGAAGCAGTGACATCTGATGTAGCAGAAGTGGATGCCGAGATCATGGAGTTGGAAAGTGAGAATACAGTGGTGGCAACACCAATTACGGCAGAGACAGCGCCTCAGGAGAAAGAGAGTCGAGGTGCAGGAATTGTTGTTATTATAGTTCTGCTTGGTGCGATTATTTTGACCGGAGCAAGCTATATGCTGTTTCGCCAAGTTCATAATTAGTTCACAGTGATCTCAAAAGAACAGATAACAGCACTCGTCCAGGAGAATGGTTTTGATTTGCACGGAGTTGTGCCAATAGGTAAGAGCACCACATTTACGGCATTGGAAACATGGCTAGAGAAGGGGATGAATGGAACCATGCAGTGGATGAGTCGGGAAGATACTGTTGAGAAAAGAGAGGATCCGCACGCGATACTCCCAAACGCACAATCGGTTATTGTGCTTGCATTTAACTATACGCCACCAGAAATACCAGAAGAGCTACTCAATGATCCGTCTCGAGGCATTATTGCTCGGTACGCACTGTACGACGACTACCATGATATTGTAGGTGACAAACTAAAAAGAATCGGAGAGGGGATAGAACGTGCACATGATGGATTGATGGATTGGAAAGCGTATGTCGACACCGGTCCATTTCTTGAACGCGAATGGGCTCAACGCGCTGGTCTTGGTTTTATTGGTAAGAACTCGAACCTCATTAACTATCAAGTAGGGTCATATCTTTTTCTTGCAGAGATTTTGGTTAGCATTCCTTTGCCCACGATGAAGAAAGAGGAAAATGGTGGATGTGCACGTTGTACCAACTGCATTACCGGCTGTCCGACCAATGCTATTGTGGCAGATAAAACCGTTGACGCGCGTAAATGTATCTCGTATATGACTATTGAACATAAAGGCGAGATTCCGGAATGGATGCGTCCGCTCATGAAGAACCGTATTTACGGATGTGATATTTGTCAGGAAGTATGTCCGTGGAATCAACGAAAGCAAGATGCGGTTGAAAAGAGTGACTTTCTTGTTCGCGCTGATCTGGTCGCACCTAAACTAGAATCGCTGTTGTTTTTTGACGATGAGTCGTTTCGAGAGAAATTTACAAAAAGTCCTATCAAGCGCGCAAAGAGAGAGGGGTTTATGCGCAACGTTTCCGTAGCGCTAGGTAATTGGAAGTATGCTGACGCAATGCGCCTGCTCGAAGAAATTATTGAAAAAGATCCATCGGAACTGGTTCAGGAACATGCACGATGGGGTTTGCGTCAACAATAAACAAGAGTATACTTAAAAAAGTAAATAATAAACAATACATATGATTTCATTTGTCATTCGTCTCGTCATCAATGCACTGCTTTTACTGGGTATCACGTACGTTGTGCCTCAATTTAGTGTATCAAGTTTTTGGTCAGCGCTGTTGTTTGCTGTTGTTCTTGGGGTAATCAACGCGTTTATTCGTCCTATCGTCAAGTTACTCTCATTGCCAGTAAACATCGCTACGCTCGGACTTTTTTCATTAGTTATTAACGGTCTTCTGTTCTGGGGAGCTTCAATGTTCGTGGTGGGCGTAGAAATCGAGTCATTTGCAGCTGCATTCTGGGCCGCGCTGCTACTTTCCTTTGTGTCTTGGCTTACCAGTTTTTTTATCAAGAAATAGTTCCAACAAGCCTTGACCATAGCAGTAGGGGTTGACAATTCAACCTCTTTCTGCTAGGTTTGAGGCGCTGAAAGGTGGGAGACCGCCTAGCTGAAAAAGGGAGAGCTGATCATGACGTGGCTCACGTACCTGCTGATTGCTGGACTGATCACTTTTGCCCTGCTGCGAAGCAGGCGGACCAAGGAAGAGGAGGTGCTCATCGAGGTTACCGTTACCTTTTGGGTGCTTTTAGACCGAGAATATCAGGCCATGGAGC
>CAZMTW010000088.1:0-4406 GCA_964569285.1 uncultured Gammaproteobacteria bacterium | reverse complement strand
CCCGGTGTGTGATAAATAACATTATCATCTCCACCTCCCTGCTGGCTATCAAACTCCGCCGAACCAGCTTCTGCTATTGCAATCGCATCTTGATATTTTGCTTGATTAATAAGATGAGGCACCACAATATCACGAGTATCTAATTCACGCCCAGTTCGCCCTTTTTCCCATTCCTTCGTTTCTTGTCTTCGTGTTCTCACTTCTGTCCGCCCACGAGCAGCACGAATCTCCATCCAACGTGCCGTAGCTTGAAGGTGTTCATCATCATGTTCATCCATTGCGGATTCACCGTACACGTCTTCTGGATATGTTTGAACAAACTCCTCTGGCGGCATGTTCCACAATGGATGTGCACGCCCTTCTTCCAATATACGATCCTTCGCTTCAAAATCAGAACGATTCATTCCTTCCACTTGGACTGCGTTTACAATTCTAACAATTGCATCTTGAAAACCACCTGCGGGAATAATACCAAAATCGAGAAGATGACGACGCAACACACTTTCATCTAATTGAGGAGAACGTTGACCGCTACCAGTTTTTCTTAATACTGATCTTAATCGAACTGCCTCATCCCACACTGCAATGAATGCACGAGTTAACTGACTAGCATCAACTGGACCACTATCTGAAGTAAGTGTCTGCTCTGCTTCGAACATAGCGTCTAGAGCAGTTATAAGATCTGAAGCAGTATGAACACGAGAAAAATCAACAACTGATTCTCCTGCTTCCTCTTCTGTCCCGGGCGCCCCCACCCCCGGAGCTCGATCAATGCGACTTTGAAAACCCATAATAAAAATAAAAAAATACTATACACAGTGTATCATTTTTAGGCCCTTTTGTCAACGCTTATTGACCAAGTTTAGATAAATCTTTGAGTGTTTTTTTAAGCTGACCTGCTGGTTTTTGTGGAACGGCAACTGAGACAGTAACAATATGATCTCCACGTCCACCGCGTTGTAATTTTTGAATACCTTTTGCTTTAAGACGCATAGATGTTCCAGATCGTGTACCTGTAGGAATCTTCAAGTCCACATCACCATCCAACGTCTTCACGGTTACTTTTCCACCAAATACCATGATTGTGTATGGTACATCTTGTTCAGAGATCACATCGTCACCATCACGTGTCCATCCTGAATGCTTTTTAACGTACACATTCACATACAAATCACCAAACGGAGCTCCGTGATCCCCTGCTTCACCCTGGCCATTGACGCGAATAGTTTGACCAGCATCAATTCCAGCTGGCACATTAATTTCAATAGTTGAATTCTTTTTTTGTGAACCAGCACCTTTGCAAGTTGTGCATTTCTTTTCCGCGGTCTTACCTTCACCTCTGCACTCTGGGCATGTGGTGTGTTGTCGTACTGCACCAAAAACACTGCGCTGAATATGCTCCACCGCTCCTGTTCCCTTGCATGTCACGCATTCTTTGATAGGAGTTCCCGGTTCTGCGCCATTACCCTTACAATGATCACAGACGTCAGCACGATACAGTTCAACTGATGTATCTGTACCAAATGCGGCTTCTTCAAACGAAAGCTCCATGTCCATCTGAATATCTTGACCTCTGCGCTGTTGAGGACCACGCGCTCGACCGCCTCCACCAAAGAAGTCAGAAAAAATATCTCCAAAATCAAACTCAACACCCGCGCCACCACCTCCTTGTGCTTGTCGCATGATGTCTTCCCAGTTCATTCCACCAGGACCACCACCTGCGCCGGCCTGACCATTTGCTGCGTCTGCTCCATATTGATCATACACCTGGCGTTTCTTGTCGTCACTCAAAATCTGATATGCTTCGTTCACTTCTTTGAACTTGGATTCGTCACCACCTTCTTTATCTGGATGATGTGCGTGCGCCTTTTTGCGGTAGGCCTTCTTTATTTCTTCTGCTGACGCTCCCTTTTCAACGCCGAGAATGTTGTAATAATCTTTGGACATTAAAGAATGGCAACTAACTTATTTACCGACGTCAACTCCAACGTAGAAACTCTATCACCATTTTCATCACTAATCCGAATCTGTCTCACATCAATCTCAACAGAAAATCCTTCATCCAGCAATTCTGAATCCAAACCTGCGACAGTACCTTGAACAAGACGATTAATTTCATGTTTCTTTTCATCGTACTGCAACACTTGCACAACTGCTTTGGTATCTCCATCGGTTAACCGCGCAGTCACCAAGTACATCTCACCTTTTGATATTGCATAGGGCTTTAATGCACCAGTATCAAATTCATGAACCGCTTTCTTTTTTGCCAATTTACGTGAAGCGAGTAGCCGTCCCTCAAGGTTGTACAGCTTAATATATTTTCCCTTTGACTCTTGAATTGCAGCCATGGCAGTTTGTGCTCCATTTGTTCCTGCGGCAATCTTTCTACTATCAACACCACCATCTTTAAACACATTGATTGTTTCTAACACCTTTCCTTTCTTCTTGGTTTTTACTTTAACTGTGCCCTTACCTTCCTCGTCTGGTTGGTCAACAAGCTTTGTATCTTTATCATCATACTTGGAATCGACAACACCCTGATCTTTATCTGAATCAGGAACATTATCTTTTGTATTTTCATCAACACCAGCAGATGCAAGCGTCAACATAGGCACAACAAGAATGATGGCCGAGAGAGTGATTATTTGTTTTAGTTTCATATGAACAAATATTAATTAACTATTTGTATAATTATTCGTCTTCTCCGCCGCCACCCATATCTATATTTGCCACACCACGACCACTGGGTCTCTCAGCTTCTTCATCCATTCTCTCTTGTTTTTTCTTTTCCCACTCCCGTTGAGCACCAGGATCATATTCTGGAACAGGAATCTGCACACGTTCCTCACCATGCTCTTCTTCTGGTACTTCTCTCCAATCCACTTCTGGAACAGGAATGCTCATATCTGGCGCTCCCTTATCAATTTCGGGTCCTTCAGGAAGATCAAACACAGGAACACCATCAATCTCCTGGCCAGGCCAAATCATATCTCCAGCCGTATCATCCTGAGCATGTACACCCTCATCTTTTGGCTCAACTGGAGCACTCTTTGGTTTTTCTGAACGTCCGAATCCAAACTTCATACGAATGATGATTATTTATCGTCCTCTTTCTTTTCCTCTTCTGAGTCATCCTCTTTTTTGTCGTCACCTTCTTTCTTTTCCTCAAATTCAGCATCCACAACGTCATCTGCTTTCTTGTCCCCTTCCTCTCCTTCTGCACCACCTTCAGCAGCTTTCTTCTCTTCATCCTGCTTGTAGAGGATTTCTCCCAACTTCTGCGCTACTTTAGAAAGCTCATCTGTTGCGGTTTTGATTGCTTCAACGTCATCACCCTCAACCGCTTTCTTCAATTCACCAAGCTTCTCTTCCAGTGTCTTCTTTTCATCTTCGCTGAGCTTATCTCCAGCCTCTTCAATTGCCTTCTCTGTAGAGTATACCAAAGTTTCACCCAAATTACGTTTTTCAACTAAATCTTTTTTCTTCAAATCTTCATCTGCATGTTCCTCTGCGTCTTTGGTCATTTTTTTAATTTCATCATCAGAAAGACCGCTAGAAGCTTCAATGCGGATAGACTGTTCCTTACCCGAAGCTTTGTCCGTTGCTTTTACGTTCACAATACCGTTTGCATCCACATCGAAACTCACCTCAATCTGAGGAGTTCCACGTGGTGCTGGTGGAATTCCGCTTAAGATAAACCGTCCAAGTGACTTATTATCTGCACTCATCTCACGTTCACCTTGTGTCACATGAATTTCTACTTGCGGCTGATTGTCAGCAGCGGTCGAGAAAATCTGTGATTTCTGTGTAGGAATAGTGGTGTTGCGTTCAATTAACTTTGTTGCAACGCCACCGAGCGTTTCCAAGCCAAGTGATAATGGGGTTACATCAAGAAGCAACACATCTTTTACATCACCTTGTAGAACACCAGCTTGAATGGCAGCACCCATTGCTACCACCTCGTCTGGATTCACGGAAGAGTTTGGTTTTTTGCCAAAGAACGCTTCTACTTTTTGCTGGATCAATGGCATACGAGTCTGCCCACCAACAAGAATAATCTCATTGATTGCTCCCTTTTCTACACCAGCATCCTTTAAAGCCTCTTCGACTGGCTTGAATGTTCGCTCAACCAAATCACCAACCAACTCTTCGAGCTTGGCACGAGTAATCTTCATTACAAGATGCTTTGCACCTGCGTTTGGATCGTTCGCAATAAACGGTTCGTTGATTTCTGTCTCCTGCGCTGTAGAAAGCTCAATCTTTGCTTTTTCTGCTGCACTCTTCAAACGTTGCAGTGCTAAGTTGTCCTTAGAAATATCCAGTCCTTCTGCTTTCTTATATTCATCAATGATCCAGTTGATCAACACCTGGTCAAAATCATCACCACCAAGATGTGTATCACCATG
>CAZMTW010000087.1:0-4414 GCA_964569285.1 uncultured Gammaproteobacteria bacterium | reverse complement strand
CTCTAACGGAGACTTTCTGGGTCGTGCACAACAGGTTGAATCGATTTTTACTAAGAAAATGCCATATTGGAAGCAGCTTATTTTCTACACAGAAACTCGCCTCGGAGAACTACTAAAAGAATCCACGAGTGGCGTACACGTTGGTGAGATTGGGAATCAGTCGATCGATGATCTCCGCGCACGGCATCATAGACAAAAAGAAACGTCGCCAGACAAACAGTCGCGACTAGAATCGCTGATTGGACATGAACAGATGTGTCTGAGAATAATAAACGGACAGGACTACGCGAAGGTGCCTTTCTCAGCGTTGTCGGGAACGGCAAAGCGCATGGTCTATCGTGACCGTATTCGGGATACAGTGGGTAGGTCTCGCGATCCAGAATTCAAGCAGGCTGCGGATGAGCGTAATAGAGCGAACGCCCCAGCCGATCTCCGTTTCACAAGAAGTATGGGAGCGCATGGTACAAACATACATGTACTGCGAGATATTTTACTGTCTGGGAATTTGCCTCGTGAGTCGCTGGGAGAAGAAAGTAAGACTGATGCATTTCCTTTTCATTTTGATTTTTGGAATGTGGATCCACACGCAGACAATGAACTTGACCGTATTGCATCACCAAATGAACTGCTCCAAAAAACAAACCTCAGCAATTATTCGTCAGCAGATACTGGAGTAGTACTGTTTTACGATCGTTCACGAGAAGACGCGTACCAGAGAAGTGCTGAAATTCCAGGAGGGGTGCAGGGTAAATTCCATCGCGTGTTATTAGGCGGCATGCCTTCATCCGAGATTAGTTCAATTGCCGTGAGGAATCCAGAGAAGCTTGAGAATGCCGTATTGGCGATTATAGAGCATGGTGCATATATTCCAATCTACGACATGGATGGTAGTTTGTTGTTTACGGCCGACGAGTATGATCGGCGACGTGAAGATAATAATTTTAAAGTACCAGTAGATGTATGGGATTCATCTATGCGTACAGGTCAGCAGCTTGGAAGTAATCCAGGTGGTGAGTTTACGGTTCCAACGGCTGAAGGTCCAGTACCGCACTATGTGAAGTTTGCAGCACATGAAAACCCGGACCGTATTTGGAACGAGCAGCTCGCAGATAATTTGTATAGACGATTAGGAATTCCTGTACCAGAGACAAGTGTAGTGCGTGTTGTGGGTAACTACGGTCACGCATCACGTATAATGGAGCTGGATGCAGAAAGTAGGTTTGCAGATTTGAAAGATGGTTTTATTGCGGATTGTTGGCAAGCAAACTGGGACACAGTATTTGATAGAAATGTGGCAACAAGTGGTGGTAAGTTGCAGAGGTTAGATAATGGTGGTGCGCTACTATACCGTGCGCAAGGGGAAAGACGAACAAACTTTTCAGGTGTTGTCACAGAGCTTGAATCTCAAAAAAATAAATATACTGGTTTAACGTCAGAAGATATTTCTCGGCAAGTGGCCGAGTTGCGAGATAGGATGACTGACGAAGCGATTGATGAGGAAGTAGATAACGTTCGGTTGCCCGCTGCAGACAGAACCGAACTAAAGCGCGTGCTACGTGAGCGTCGCGATTATATTATTGCATATTACAATGAAGAAGAAGTTGCTGTAGAACCAATTCCAGAAGCGGCCGAATCCATACTGGCACTATGGCGTTCAGACACGTTTGATAATGCCGCAATGGCGCAGGTGGTAACACAGTGGGAAAAGTTAAACGGCAAAGAGGGTTACCAGCATGATGGCGTGCTGTTGGGAGAGCATCTGAAGGATGCCGGGCGATTACTTCGTGAATCTGCTGAATACAAAGAGTTGCAAGTACGTGAGCAAGCACTCGCGGACATTGCTATTTTGTTTCACGACATTGGAAAGCCAACCGGATTTAAAGGTGAGGTAGTAGAGCGTGATTACGGGCATGAGGTTCCAAGTGCTCAGATTGCTGCTGAATACATGAGACAGTGGGGGATGTCTACTGCAGACATTCGTACCGTCCTGCAGGTCATCACCTATGATGGAATTGTATCTGATATTGCACGTGGCAAGGTTCATGATCAACGTGATAATGTAACACCAGAAGCATTACTCGCACAGCTTGGAAACAATAAGGCAGCAGCACGAATATTACGAGCGGTGAACAGAGCTGACACTGTCGCAGTAGTTGGAGAGCAAAGATTTTCAGCGATCGCAGAAAGATTTAACGAATTCTTCGCAGAAATGGTGAAATAGTGGTTGGAATAGTGGTTCCAGAGTTGCCAAAGGAGGGCGCATACAGTAGTGTCTATTGTACATATGTCATCTCCAGTAGAAGAAATTAAAGAGCGTCTGAACATTGTTGATATTGTCGGCGAATACGTTCAACTCAAGAAAACAGGCGCAAATCATAAAGGGCGGTGTCCATTCCATAACGAGAAGACTCCGAGTTTTACGGTATCCGAAAGTAAGCAGTTTTTTCATTGTTTTGGATGTAGTAAAGGAGGGGATGTGTTTACATTCTTGCAGGAAGTCGAGAGCATGGAATTTGCTGAGGCATTGCGCGTACTCGCCAAACGAGCTCATGTTGAACTAAAGCCGACCAATCCGCGTGAACATAACGAACGGACAAAATTACTAGACGCACTCAGCTTAGCTTCGGAGTTTTTTCACGTGGCATTAAAGGAATCAAAAGAAGGAGAGATAGCACGCACCTATCTCACCGAACGCAAGGTAGAAGCCGAAACAATAGAGCAATTCAATATCGGGTATAGCGGAGATTCATGGGACGCACTATTCAACTTTTTGCGTAAAAGAGGATGCACAGAAAAAGAAATTGCTTCAGCAGGATTGGTGGTCAAATCTGAAAAGAACAACAAATACTATGATCGTTTTCGTGGACGCCTAATGTTTCCTATTCATAACTCACACGGAAATGTGATTGGTTTTGGGGGTCGTACACTAGATCCAGAGCAAAAGGAAGCAAAGTACATCAACTCACCACAGTCACCGGTATACGATAAAAGTGCCACTCTTTATGGTTTAGCAGCAGCAAAAAAATACATTCAAAAAGTTGATGCCACTGTTATTGTTGAAGGATACATGGATGTGGTCTCTGCGCATCAAGCAAAATTCAGAAATGTGGTGGCTGCTTCTGGTACAGCGCTAACGCACGACCAAATTCGTTTACTCAAACGATATTCGCCGAATGTGATCCTTGCTTTTGACTCTGATGCCGCCGGGTTGTCTGCAGCCTGGAAAGGAATGCAAGTTGCTGTAGAAGAGGGAATGAATATTAAAGTACTCGTTCTGCCTACCGGACAAGATCCAGATGACCTCATTAGAGCAAATCCAACAGAGTTTAGGGAGCGGGCTATGAAAGCAAAACCGTTTATGGAGCACGCATTCGACACCATCACTCAGCCTCTCGATCTCACAAAGGTGCACGACAAAAAGAAAGCAGCTGCAGAACTCTTACCTATGATTGCACTATTTCCAGACAAGATTGAACAGACACATTACATTAAAAAGCTCGCAGAATTAGTAGAGGTTGAACAATCCATATTAGAGGAGAAGATTCATCTGCATACAAAGAAAGAGGATAAGCTCAAAAAGGAAGAACCTCAACAGAAGAAGCAGATACAAATGAGTCCTGAGGAAAAAACGCATGGAGAACAGGTGAGCGAACGTCTTTTAGCGCTCGCAAGTATGGAGCCGCAGGATTTTAGCATTGTGGTCGAAAAACTACATGATGGGGCACTCACAGGCGATAGATTGGTCCTCCTTTACAATGAATTGAAAACATACTATAATCAGTCAGGACATTTGGATCCAGAACAACTGAAATTCGAAAATACAGTTGTGGATGCCACATGGAAAGAACTACAACTAATCGGAGAAGAGCTATTTTCAGAGGTTTCTCAACAGGAACGTCAGCAGGAACTACTCTCTCTAATAGAAAGCGCAGAACGATTTCGCATCAAACATCGGCTCGATGAAGTACAGCATTTACTGTCCACAGCCGAAAGAAGTAATGATAGCGAGGCAATTGCACGGCTTTCTGATGAATTCAGAGATCTCGCAGAATCACTTCGTCAGTTAGGTTAATATCATGCCAAAGAAGAAAGCGAAAAGCGCAAAAAAAACAACAGCAAAGAAGAAACCGACCAAAAAGAAGGCAACGGACAAGAAAACTACGAAGACAACGAAAACAGCGAAAACAGCGACAACGAACAAAGCGCAGACGTTAACAGCGATACCGAAGATGAATTCGGCGACGAAGCGTTCACACAAGGTAACGGCGGCAACATAGATCCTACCTTAGATAACAGCGGCGCTGGAGTAAACCAGACCGCACCGATGCAAGCCTCTGCACCAATGAACGCAGCACCAATGAATGCAGCTCCCGTTTCTTCAGAAAAATCCCCTGTTCCAGGCGGCCGCGTTAGA
>CAZMTW010000086.1:0-4442 GCA_964569285.1 uncultured Gammaproteobacteria bacterium | reverse complement strand
TGTATTCTTGAAATAGCTCGAACGGAATTCTGTCCTCGTCCCACTTCTCGGGACGCGGAATGTGCGGTCGGGCAAAAAAATTTTTATACAATGATTCTTTCTTTACGAAAAATTCTTATAGCTAGTGGTTTGGTTATCAGTATAATTATCATTGGTGTAACTGCTTATTTTTTGTTTGCTATAAATTTTCTGCAACCCATTACGGATGAGATGTCGCAGCAGATGTTTAATAATACAGGTAATACAGTAGAAAACTTTGGAAATCATATAACTGCAGATGCGCTCGACACTTGTCTTGCTAACGCTATCCGCATACTTGGTAAATATGATGAATTGACGCCCGAAGTTCATCAATGTTACGATCTATGGTTTCAGAACCGAGCTTTCCAAGTTACTATGTTTACCGGAGGATCGTTTCCATGCCATAATGCTGCAACAACAACCATAACATATACCGGGGAGATTACGGTGACACGAAAGAAAACAAACCGGCATTGTTTGTCCCTAGATGAACCAGAACAACAAACTCAAACATTTCAATTGACACCTAACGAACTCACAAACATGAGGGTAGCCGTTCAAAGTACTGACGTGTTTTCCTTGGAGGATAGTTACATAGATTCAAACTTACTGGATTACACAGGCTCGCAGTGGACATTTGTAATTAACGATAGGGAGAAAAAAATAGATATGCAAGTTTTGCGCGTTGATGACTTACCTGACAGCCTAGCTGAACTCATAACAACAATTACTCATATACTCTCTCAATATAGCGGTCTGCAAGTATATGAGATTAGACTTTCGACGAGTGTTTTATCGCTTAACTCTATGATATATTTTCATGATCAGGTTGAGATTATTGATGAGTGAAGGTGGAATTTCCGCCAAAATAGTATTGTAGCTTCAATTAGACGGATTTGATTTTTAACTCCGCAAGTAAATCCCCAAGCGGAAAGCTCGCGGGAGATTCATAAAAACGCCACCATGTCACTTGAAAGAGGATCAATCAACGAACGTGGAGAAACTTCGGCTCCCGAAGCAAAAGATTATCAAACCGAGATACAAGAGTATCTTACCATTGGCAATTTTGACCGTGCACGGGATGTATATGAAGTATGCATAGAAACGGCGAGTGAAAAAGAACGAACCGAAATAGCGGTCATGATTGCAACCGAACTTTTGGAAAAAGGAAATGAGAGAGGAGCGATGCATTACCTCACCGAAATTCCCGGTGCATGGAATAAACTTGCGGCGCTTTCGGAAACGGTGCAGCACTACTTGCATACGCGCGGCAAACAGGGCCGTGAAGTTGCCCGATCGCTCATTATGAATGTTTCGGAAGCTATAGACCGCGAAGCTGTGCAGCGTGCCGTAGATATGGGAGAAGCACAAGATTCCATGGGAAGTGATGCGACAAAACCGCAAGAAGCGCATGCGTGTATGAGCGAGGGTGATTTTGATAAAGCATTAGATATTGCAGACACTATAAAAAACAAATCAGTCAGAGCAAAAACGCTTGTCGAAATCGCTTGGGAAGCCTATCGACCTCTTGCAACACAAGAAACAGAAGATGACGATGATGCTGATACTCTTACAGACAAAGAGGATGGAAGAGAACGGGAAGCTCAACAACACGTCGGCTTTGCCGAAGTTGCCCTTGATGAAATCATTGATCCTCGGGATAAAATGGCGGCAGCCATGCACCTGATCATTCGTGGAATAAAAGAAGGCAAGCAGCCCTACGCCGCTTCGCTTGCGCAAAAACTTTGGGAAGATGCAGAAAATCGCAAGGAAAAGTTTCCGCATTACCATGCTAGGCAAAATGCGGCGCGTAAAGAAAAAGAAGTAGCCATGCTGGAGATACTGTGGAATACCAACGAAGCAAAGGGAATATAATATTGCGAAGCGGTCTTGGAGTAACCCAAGCAGTTTTTTATTTGCGGAGAAGCTGATTTTCTTGACAGGTAGTAGGATGCGCCGTACACTGAAGAGGAAATGCAAAGCTAACCTTGGGCAGGAAATGTTACAACCAAAACTCACCACGTTTTTTCGCGCGCCGATTTTTGGCGCACTGGCTACCTTGACCCTTGCGGGCGCACTTCTGGCGAACCCGCTTTTTGTATTTGGGGAGGAAGCGATAGCAGACTCCCCGCCGGACGCGCCGATCCCGCAGATGGTTACGGGAGAATCTATTGCACGGGGTACCGGCACTACATTTACGATCACTAACAGCAAGTATCTGAATATATCACTTACCAGCAGTGAACCCATTACCGCGCACCTTGAATCGATTACGGAAATGGTGATTTTAGAAACTAACGAATTGCCAGATGCACATAACACCTCACTGATATTCTCGGGATTTTTACCGGATACAAAGTACTATCTCTATATAGACGGGTATGAGCATGGGAGTTCTTTTACTACCGATGCGCAGGGAGCGTATGCTATAGAGCTTAACCTAACAGAACCCCGTATCGTTTTCATACAACCGAGGCACAGTACTACATTTATCAGAGATGACGAGACGGGAGGCGACTGCTTAAAGCTCAATATCGGAACGTGGGACCATGATGCAAAGACGTGTACGCTCACCACTGACATCATAGGAAGTGTACAAATTAGTAATGACAACGTTATACTAGATGGTGCTGAACACACCGTATATGGTCAAAATATGGGTGCTGGTGTTCTTATTTCTAACCTTACCAATACGGGTATTACCCATCTCACCGTTCAAGGTTTTTCCATTGGTATTCTTATGGGTAGATCAATTGCAGGTAGCATATCTCACGTCGTGAGTACAAAAAATCAGCATGGCATTAATGTTAACCAAGGCAACAGCAATATCTTGGAAAATAATATTGTAGAGTCGAATACGCATGGAGTTACTTTAAGAGGAACAACAAAGAGTATTCTTCGAGATAACGCTTTGAACAACAACACGTTTAATTTAGATGTAAATCCCCAAGATGACCACGCACTTGTACATACTATTGGATCAGACAATACTATCAATGGCAAGCCAATGTTGTATTTATATGGTGTACAGAACAAAATATACGATGCTGAAAATCAAGCAGGAATTTTTTACTGTATATTCTGTAAAGATGTAACGCTAAAAAATGCGACAATTTCCAATAATGCCTATAGCATCGTCTTATGGAAATCCACGGGCGTACAATTGCAAAACGTAGTCGTAACTGACAGCAGTTACGGTGTCGAGGTGTATTATTCCGACAATAACACTTTTACCAATTTTACTGCGGACAATAACTTCTTTGGTAATGTAATCTTCAACCATTCTAGCGACAATGAAATCCGAAACGCAGTGCTTAAGCGTAGTTACACGGCCATACAATTTAACTCGGGTTCAGACGGCAATACTATGTCGCATAGCAAAATAATCGACAATAGACATGGAGTGGTGTTATATAATGCTACAGACAATATATTTACCGGCAATATTTTTGCGAATCAAGTGGGATTATTTTTATCCAGCACACAACAGGGGAATAGTTTTATGCAGAATGACTTTTCAAACACAGTCCAAATACTGCCGATAAGTTACTCATTATACTACGCAAATATTTTTTCATCTACATCTCCATCCATTGGGGGCAACCACTGGAGCGATTATGATGAGTCGGCTGAAGGATGTGTAGATATGAATAATGATCTACAATGTGATCCTGCGCGTGAACTGATTGGAGGCGTTGATGCATACCCTTGGGTTTCTGCTGATGCGTTGCCGGTTCCCAAAGACGGACACTCCAGCGTAGCGTTTTTTCCGGGATTGCAGGCGAGCCGATTGTATACGATGCAGGGAGATGAAAACACGTTATGGGAGCCAAACCGCAACGCGGATGCGGAGAAGTTATTTATGGATGAGCATGGTAAGAGCATTGCCGCCGACATTTATACGCGCGAGGTGATTGACGAGGCGTATGGAGGTTTGAATATTTACAAAAATTTTATTGCTTTCATGGACAAGCTGGTGGATGATGGCGTGATTAACGAGTGGCAAACGTTTCCCTATGACTGGCGCATGGATTACGCGGATATTTTACAAGATGGTGTTGTGATGGGTGAGGACGGCGCAACAACAACGGTAGAGGTGCTCGCAGAGGTAGAGAAACTTGCCGCCAATTCGCCAACCGGCAAGGTAACACTAATCGCGCACAGTAACGGCGGCTTACTGGCAAAAGCGGCGTTGCGTGGATTGGAAGCACAAGGCAAGGAGGGTTTGGTGGACAAACTGATTTTGGTTGCTACCCCGCAGCTGGGTACGCCGAAAGCGGTGGCATCGCTATTGCACGGCGACGGACAGGAATTACCTGCGCATATCGGTATATTGCTGAACGCGGGTACCGCACGCGAGATGGGTGAAAACATGCAGAGTGCATATACTTTGGCGCCATCACCAGAATATTTTAAGGTGA
>CAZMTW010000085.1:1306-4514 GCA_964569285.1 uncultured Gammaproteobacteria bacterium | reverse complement strand
TGGAAAGGGCCATCAACTGGTGTTCATCAGCAAAGTGTTCTAGATGAGAACAACATGCTCTTGAAGGAAACGCATAAGATGATCAAACATATTCGTGTGATGCAGGCAATCAAGCTTGGTATTACTATTCTGTTTTTAGTTGTACCTGTTATTGCAACTCTCCTTGTATTACCAAAATTTCTTTCTAACGCGTCGAGGGCATTGTCTTCTTTTACTGGAGACGCACCTGGTGAGGGGGGAAGTATTTTTGAATTCTTTAATGGTATCAATGAGATTAATGAGAAAACAAATCCAGCAGAGGTGAACGCAGAATTAAACGCACTAGAAGAAGCAGGCGTAGACACAGTAAAGTAATATGAATGTATCACTCGAGACAATCTTTGGAGAATTGCTAGAAGAGTACCCTAAGACTGAGCAGGTCCTTATTAAGTATTTAGGGCAGGCGTATTGTTTGACCTGCCCAGGAAAAATGTTTGATAACATTGGTAATGGTGCCATGATCCATGGGTTGAGTAATGATGTTGCAGATAAGATGGTAGAAGATTTACAAAAAGTGGTCGATGAATATGAGATAGAGGAGTTAAAGGAAGAGGAAAAAGCTGCCGAAGAAACAACGGACGAAGAGTAAGTTGTCAAAGCACGTCAAACCCGGTAGGATGAGGCATATATGGATACGGCAGCACTGAAGGAACTTCAGAAGAAAATTGATCAAACATGGGAATTGCTTCGGCTCGATGAGACAAAGCAGAAGGTTTTAGATTTGGAAGCGATGACGAATGATCCTTCTTTTTGGAATAATCAGGATAAAGCAAAAGTAATCTCTCAACAACTCAATGATCTTGTTGAAGAGCTGAGTACTTGGGAGAAGATTAAAAAAGATGTGGTGGATACTCTTGCAATAGCTGAGATGGCAGAAAAGGAAGGAGACACATCCATGAAAGAAGAGCTAGAGAATAAAGGAGCAGAGTTGATCAAGCGGTTTGAAGATTTAGAATTCTACATCATGCTTAGCGGCGAGTACGATGCAAATGACGCTATTCTTGCTATCCATGCTGGCGCTGGTGGGGCTGATGCACAAGACTGGACTGAGATGTTATTTAGAATGATTACACGTTTCTGTGAGCAACGTGGATGGAAAGTAGATGTTGTTGACATGTCTCGCGGACAAGAAGCTGGGATAAAAAGTGTCATGATGCGTATTACGGGACGTTATGCGTATGGATATTTACAATCCGAACATGGATCACATCGCTTGGTGCGTCAGTCACCGTTTAATGCCGACGCTTTGCGGCAAACGAGTTTTGCACTCATCGAAGTCATCCCTGACCTTGGTGAATTAGAAGAAATTGAGATTGAAGAGAAAGATTTGCGCATTGATGTATTTCGCGCAGGTGGTAATGGAGGGCAGAGTGTGAATACCACTGATTCAGCTGTTCGCATTGTTCATTTACCGTCTGGCACCACGGTCACTTGTCAAAATGAGAAATCGCAACATCAGAACAAAGCCACCGCGATGAAGATTTTGAAGAGCAAGTTGCATAAGATACAAATGGAAGAGCAGCAAGCACAAAAACAGGAGTTGAGAGGGGAGCGTAGTTCTGCAGAATGGGGCAGTCAGATTCGTTCGTATGTATTACATCCATACAAAATGGTGAAAGATCTTCGAACGCAGTATGAAGTAAAAAATCCAGAACTTGTGTTGGACGGTGACCTTTTGGGGTTTATGGAGGCATATTTGCGCTGGAAACAAGGAGGAGAGACGGCTAACGCTAACGTTGACAAACAAGACTAATTTCGCGATAGTAAACGCTATGTGTGGCATCATTGGATACATTGGAACAAAAGAAGCACAACCCATTCTTATGGATGGTTTGAAGCGCATGGAATACCGTGGATACGATTCTGCCGGTGTTGCTATTGTGAATGATTCCAATGTTCAATTGTGTAAAAAGGCAGGGAAGTTAGAAAACCTGGTATCGGCATTAGAAGCGCAGAGTATTACAGGGTCTGTTGGTATTGGCCATACACGCTGGGCAACGCATGGAGAGCGCACAGACACAAACGCACATCCGCATACCGATTGTAAAAATGAGATCTACATTGTCCACAACGGTATTATTGAAAATTGTCCAGATTTAAAGAAGCGGTTGGAAAAGGAAGGGCATGTGTTTATAACTGAAACAGATACAGAGGTGTTGACGCATCTTGTTGAAGAGGAGATGAAAGACGGTGGTCCATTGGAAGCCGCGGTACAGCGTGCGCTCAAAGATGTAGTTGGGGCATATGGCATTACAGTTGTTTCTTCGCAAGATCCAGAAAAACTCGTCGCAGCTCGACTTGGTAGTCCGCTGGTGTTAGGTATTATTGGAGTTGGAGAGTATATTATTGCATCCGATGTTGCTGCGATTTTGCCGTATACGAAGAAAGTAGTCTATTTAGAAGAAGGTGAAATTGTTACCGTAACAAAAACCGGCCACGCTATAACGACACTCGATAACAAAAAAGTAGAGCGTGAAGCAGATAAGATTGATTTGGATGTGGAAGAAGCAGAGAAGCAGGGCTATAACCACTTTATGATGAAAGAAATCATGGAGCAGCCAAAGGTGATCAAGGACGGACAGCGTGGTCGCCTTATTCCTGAAGAAGGAGTGGCTCATCTAGGTGGATTCATGGAAAAAGAGGAAGAGTGGCGCAAGATCGAGAACATAACAATAGTCGCTTGTGGGACCGCATCGTATGCAGCAATGGTTGGAGAGTATATGCTGGAAGAGTATGCGGGAATAAGGACAACAACAGTGGTTGGTTCAGAATTTCGGTACCGTTCACCAATTATAGATAAGAAAACTGCTGTGGTGGTGGTATCGCAGTCTGGTGAGACCGCTGACACAATTGCATCACTCAAAGAAGCAAAGCGCCAAGGTGCGCTGACGTTTGGAATTGTGAATGTCGTTGGTTCGAGTATTGCACGTGCGGTGGACAGTGGTGCATACATTCATGCTGGTCCGGAGATCTCAGTTGCGTCTACCAAAGCATTTATCGGTATGCTCAACATGTTTGCACTCTTTACGCTGTCGCTCGCGCGACAACGTGGAATGTCGGAAGTAGACGGTAAGAAAATTATTGAGGAACTGAAGGAGTTGCCGGGCAAGATTCAGGAGATTCTTGATCAGGAAAAAGCAATTGCGAAAGTTGCGAAGAAATACGCCAA
>CAZMTW010000085.1:0-1296 GCA_964569285.1 uncultured Gammaproteobacteria bacterium | reverse complement strand
TCATGCCTTTTATCTTGGACGAAAATATAATTATGCTATTGCTCTTGAAGGCGCCTTGAAATTGAAGGAGCTGTCGTATGTACATGCTGAGGGAATTCACACCGGTGAACTCAAGCATGGGCCACTCGCGCTTATTGATGACAAATTTTATTCCGTTATTATTGCGCCAGAAGATTCAGTGTTTGAGAAAAATATTTCAAGCTTGGAACAGTTGAAGGCGCGAAACGGAAAAGCGATTGTGGTGACCACGGCAAAGAATGGTCGAATCAAGAAGCTTGCGGATGATGTGATCACCATTCCAAAAACTATTGAACCGTTTATGCCAATACTTGCTGCAATACCATTACAGTTATTTGCATATTATATTGCTGTCGAGCGAGGATGCGACGTAGATCAACCTCGTAATCTTGCTAAGTCGGTTACTGTTGAATAAATACGTTTTGAAGGGTCATTGATAGGTTAGTAAACTAAAAGCATTAATCATAATGAATTAATATAGAAAATATGTCACATATTTATTATTCTACGCGCATGCGCATCGTGTTCATTACCTCGACTGCGCTCAGCATATTTTTTCTACTAGTACCAAATAGTTCACTTGCTGTTACAACCCTGAATGGAGAGTATCTCACACAGTATGGATCGTCCGTAGCCACTGACGAAATTGCAGCTACAGTTACACCGAACGGGTCAGCACTAATAGCGCGACCAGACGATGATGGAACTGGCGTCGTGCTATATGCGAAAGCTCCGGAGATGGACGGTGGCGATGTATTAGCCAATGGCGGTTAGTGGCTGACTTCGCAAACAGTATTACACGATGAGGTGGATGGAGCAGTGTTTTATGCTGTCCGGAGTGTTCAGCTGACAAGTGCGACAACAGACTATGGCACGCCCCTTGATGATGAGAAAACAGTTCTAGGGTGGATCGCAGAGTACTATAACGGCGACGGAGTATTTTTGGAAGAGCGCCTGCATCTTCTTGCAGTAACGTTTAGTGAATCAGATTTTGGCTGGGTTGCGTTTCACGATGAAGCGGATGGACTGTACCAATGTGTTGGGTGTGTTGGTCAGACTCAGGGCGAGCTTGAATACACCTTGTCCGGAGGAGGATGGTCTGCGGGAATGACGAATTCAGATGACGACGGCATCTATAAACAAGTGTGGAGCGGGCAAGACGGATGGAACGAGGCAAATCCAGATATTGCAATACCAGACGGATCCCTAGTCATTGACAGCCTGGTCGTAAAGCAAGAGACCGCATCATTCACGGTATACAAGGATTATGACTATCTG
>CAZMTW010000084.1:0-4540 GCA_964569285.1 uncultured Gammaproteobacteria bacterium | reverse complement strand
ATCTCCATACTGCTCTAACGCTTCTATTGCTAGTAGTAAATTACTTCTGTCTCGATCAAAGCCTATCAAGCGACCCTCGGGCGCGATGTGTTCCAAAATAACCGCCGCGTGGCCCCCAAGACCGACGGTTCCGTCGATACAGTTGGCATTGGATGATAGGTGAAGCCCATCAATCACTTCTTGTAAAAGAACTGGTTCGTGCACAGGTCTATTCGTTTTCGTCTTCTTCTTGAGCTTCTTCCCAAAACATATGTTTGCTTTATTGAATTAAACGCCGAGTTCACCGAGAGCCTCAGCAATCTCGTTACTATCTTTCTCCGTTGCTGTCTTGTATTTAGTCCAAGCAGCGTCATCCCAGATTTCGAGACGATCATAGAGACCAGCAACGACCACCTTCTTTTTCATGGTCGCGTACTCTCGAAGATACTCTGGAAGCACAATTCGACCTTGGCGGTCTAATTGAACGTCCATGGCACCTGCAAGCATTAAACGTGCAAACGCACGGGATTTACTTTGAGAAATTGGTAATGTAGCCAGCTTTTCAGCCATTTCCTTCCATGCCTTCGCCGTATACACAAATAAGCAGTGATCTAGTCCCCTGGTGACTACTGCGCCTTTCAAAAGATCTTGCCGGAACTTGGTTGGTACCGCTAATCGACCTTTATCATCTATATTGTGCTGATATTCGCCTATGAACATGTTATCTGTTTTGTTTTATACACTTTTTCGGATGCTTTTCCCCACTTTTCTCCACAGTGCACCCATTTAATCCATTATACACCACTTTGAGCATAAAGACAACCACCATACACCCTTCTGTGTATAAATCAAAAACGTGTCGCTAGGACACGTTTATTACTGAATTGCAATCGAGCTACAAATACTTACGTAATACCGGTAATGTGATATAAAACGTTGACCCATTCCCCACTTCAGACTCAAACCAAATCTGACCACGATGTTTTTGCACAATATTTTTCACAATATATAATCCAAGTCCAGAACCTGTGGTTTCTTTTTCACGTGCATTCTTTCCACGGAAAAATTTTGAGAAAATCTTTGGTTGATCTTCTTTAGCAATACCAATGCCTTGGTCAGCTATACTTACATAATACCGATTGTTCTTGAGTCGTGTTGTTATAGTGACCTTCGACCCTTTTGGCGAATATTTAATGGCATTATCAACAAGATTCTGAATTGCAATGCGAAGTTTTTGTTTATCGATCTCAATTGGAGGTAATGACGTCGACGGCCGATCAAACTGAACACCTACTCCACATCGTTCCGCATCAATTTGCACAGACTTAAATATTTCTTCAATAACAACAGTGAGATCTTGTTCTGTAAACTCATATGGAAAACGTCCTTCTTCTATTTCTGAAATATCAAGCAAATTATTCACAATTTCAATCACTTCATCATTTCGTGTATAGGCCTTCTCCATAAATTCCTGCTGTTGCGGTGTCATTTCACCAGCGTCTCCCTCGAGCATAATTTTGAAAAACCATTTCAGTGCAGCAAGCGGGGTACGTAACTGATGAGCAGCAATAGAAATAAAGTCAGATTTAATTGAATCCAATTCTTTTTCACGAGTAATATCATGCAACATTTTGATCCAACTGATAATGGATCCATCTGCCGCATGTATTGGAATGGCATCTACCTGAATATGGCTTGAATGTTCACCTTCTGTCACCTTCACCTCTTGACCGAGTTGCTTTGTTTTTGGTTGATCACGAATAACTTGAATCAACTCTGCAAACGATTCTGAAAAATCATCTTTTATTAACTCTGGACCAACAAAATCTTCATACATTCTTAGCATATCACGCGCAGGCGGGTTTATGAGTAAAACCCGTTTTTCATTATCAAGTATGATAATACCGTCTTCCAATGAGTTCAAGATGGAACGCACTTTATCGCGCTCAACAGTTATTTGCAACTCACGATCATGAATAATACGATTCACAAAAACCGAAAACATCGCAGTAAAAACAATAATCAATGTGATGCTTAAGGTGTTTGCCAAGGTTACTTCGGCATTACCAACAAAACCTGGATCATGACTGTACCGCTGCAAATGCGGAATAATACCATTATACTCCAACACAATAACACTGCTGTACCAAAAAGTAGTCAGAATAGAAAATGAAATAATTTCCAAATCCGAATACAGAATCGTTGCTGATAATATTGGGAAAAAATACAATAGATATGCCACACTTTCTACTCCACCCGTGACATAGATAATGACCGTGAACATAACTTGATCAACCAACACTTGAAGAAAGGTGAGTATGTGCAATCGTCTGTCACTGAGTTGAGTTGACGGCCTTTTGAGACAAAAAGAATAAACAGAGTTATACACCACTGGAACAGCAACAACAACGGCAAACATCCACCACGTCAAAGATATTACTGCAATGCCAGCAACAATTTGAATAACACCAAGTATGGACAAACCAACAATCAAAAACCACCGGCCAATAACAATGCCATGTATTGACTCAATTAACTGCTCGCGTTGTTCTAGGTTGATTGTCGTCATATTATGAGATGCGAGGATCCTTTGTATAAAATGGATCAACAGCATTGCCAACTGAAACCACCGCTGTCGCTGCGATATCCTGAATAACCTTTTCAACTGTGGGTAATGCTGAATATGATCGAACCGGTATACCCAAGCTCCATCCAAGTGAATTAACAGTTACAGCAACAAGTCGAGCAGCGGTAAAACGTTCTACACCAACTACAAGTGCAATTCCATCAACAGAGGACCATTCCTCAGATGCTGTTTCAAGAAGATCTGTCCCAGCAGCAAGTAATGCCTGCGAATCTCCAGAAAAAAAATCAACAGAAGCTTTTGAGGTGATAGCTCCATGTTGTACAAGAAGAATTTCAACAGTGTCCTCCCCTACTGATGAATCAAAGATAACAGTGGTATTCATATGCATTGTAATCATTATACGTAATCCTGACTTGAGATTCAAACGATTATTGCGTATACTAGCAATAATGAAACAAAAACCGTGGTATCACAGTATTCCGAACACCCTTTCCCTTGCACGAATTGGGATGACATTTGTCATACTGCTATTGATCTTCTTACCACATGATCTCCAGCTTATGCAACTGTTGGTGGTTCTTGCCATTGTTTCGGATAAATTAGACGGGAGTATTGCACGATGGATTGGGGCAGAATCTGATCTTGGAAAAAGATTGGAATCTGTTGCAGATCCATTTTTCGCATTTTCAACAGTTCTCTATATCACAATGACTTTGGATTTTAGCTGGACCATTTTTTGGATTGGCACCGTGCTTATTATTATAGCCACTCTTGGTAGGATCATATCGCAGCTGAAGAATGGAAAAATGTTCTACAAAAAATCGCAAGTAACACGAGTTGCTGTAGGATTGATCTATCTCGTTCTACTTCTATTTATCTTTCAACTCCCCTACCGAACTGAAGTCGCCTGGATTGTTCTCATTGGCGGGCTTGGACCATACTGTAACTACTTGAGACTCATTGCACAAACATTACAAACACCTCCATCAAAAGACACTAATTAATGTGACGCGTTCGAACTGTCACGAATAGAAAGAGACCAATAGCGATAACCAATAGTATGATTGTCACAATAGACATCGTGGAATTTTCTTTTACGTCAATCGTTTGAACAATTTCATCTTCCCCTGTAACCGTAAATGAGAAGGAAACCATATCTTCGGTATCAATCGCTTGAGATGTTTTGACATCAACGGTGTATTCTCCGTGTTGCAACGGAAGGAATGACGCTGTAATGAATTCTGTTTCACTCGACACAACATGGTCAGTAGTAAACAGAACTCCGGCAGATCCGGTTATGCGAAACCACACCGGAACATCACCAACAGAAGAAAAATCATCTGGATTTTCGATCCCAAGTAGAAATGATTGCTGAACTCCTACGGTTGGTTGCTCTGGCACCAATGAAAATTCAATGCGATATTCACCAAGTAGTTGTGCCTCTCCTTCACTATGCGCAAATGCAACAACCGGCACTGCAAAGAGCAATACGATGACAAGTGAAAAAAGCGCCTTCATATTACTTGAGGTCCCGAAGGAACTGTAATGTTGTACGAACAGCAAACCCGCTTCCACCATATGGTGAATATGGTAATACTTGTTTTTCTACAAATGCTGGACCTGCAATATCAATATGGAGCCAGGGTGTTTTTTCAACAAAAGATTGAAGAAATAATGCAGCGGTAATAGTGCCGCCCCATCGTACGGTAGAAATATTTGATATATCTGCTACAGAACTACGCATAAACTGACGATATTCGTCGACAAGCGGCAGTTCCCATGTAGGCTCTCCTACTATCTTACTGGCTTGCATGTACTGTGCAGTCAATTTTTTGTCTGTACCAAACAACGCAGCAAACTCCTGCCCAAGCGCAATAATAGCTGATCCGGTTAATGTGGCAAAATCAATCATGTAGTCAGGTTGAATCGTATCCTCTGCCCAACTCAATGCATCTGCTAAAATCAATCTTCCTT
>CAZMTW010000083.1:0-4569 GCA_964569285.1 uncultured Gammaproteobacteria bacterium | reverse complement strand
CTCCACCTTCTCCACCTTCTCCACCTTCTCCACCTTCTCCACCTTCTCCACCTTCGGAACCTTCTCCACCTTCTCCACCTTCGGAACCTTCTCCACCTTCGGAACCTTCTCCACCTTCATCTGTGCCACCACCATCAGCGGCATCTCGAGCCATATTAGCAGGTGTGCTCATATCACCACCCGGAATATCCGGTTGAACATCCCCGGCATCACCACCAATTGCATCTAAACCTGCAGCAAGCAGATTCGCTGCAAGCTGGCGAGCGATCATTGGAAGTACAGCAGAAAGAGCTTGGCGCCCCGCGCTGCCTTTCATGTTTCCTAATAAATTATTACTTCCAATATCATCCAGCGTAATGCTCGGCAAAAGATTTTTAACAGCATATCCAATTGCCATCGCTGGCGCACCTGCTCCTGAACACCAGACGCCAGCTGCCAGCGCAAGGCGAGGGAGATCGATGTTCCGTGCTAAATCTTTTGTGCGTCCCGTTCGAATTGCACCTTGTATTTGTTCTGGTGTTGCTGCGCCCATCAATGTCCTTGAAGTAAGATTCGATAGAACCTTTGTACCAAGACCGATATCCTGTGCCGCACCCATTGCTCCACCAACACCTCCTGCTTGGTAACCACCGTACATTTTTTCTATATCCTGTGCAGTCAACAAGCCACCAGCCGCTTGCCGAAGACCACTAACAGCAGCAGTAGCTATTATTGACTTCAATACGTCTGGAGTAATTTTTGCACCAATACCACTACCAAGTTGTTGCAGTACATTACTAAGATCACCAAGTGAAATCTTGGCTCCGACCTTATCGGCCATTGCCTGCATATCATCAGCAAGCAATGATTGTTGCATTGTGCCCGCTGCTGTCATATCGTTTTATTCAGTTGGTGCACTACTCCCTGGTTGCATAGCTTCATCTATTGCAACAGCAAGGACGACGATATCCTCTTTATATTGATCTCGTAACGCTTGAGCTCTGTCTGTATGTTCTTGTTCTCCAAACTGTTCTTTTTGCATGTCGACCATACTCAGTAACAGCGTATATTTTTCAGTCATTCGTTCTACCGCACGTTTATACTCTATCTGAACAAATTGTGCTGGCTTGCCCTCTCCAACCAACGTATAAATCCGATCCAGTTGATCCTGTATCTCTTTGTCTTTTTTCTCCACCTGTTGCTTTAGGTCTTGGAGAGATGGGGTTGTAGTTGGTATAGGCATATGAGTTATTTCCACTGAGTGGCGCTGACTTTCCAGTTACCGCCAACATTTGTAAAATGCACTTCTATTGGTTGTGTGAACACAATAGGATCTTGCTGAGCTTTGCTTTCGACACGTCGAGTTTCTAATACTGCTGTTGCGGTCGAATCAGCTGTATACTCTACGAGTTCCATGGATATGACAGTCGTGGTTATTCCGTAATACGCTTCGTCAATACCACTATTCTGACTCTTATCAATATATGCTGCTTGTTCCTCTTGTAATTTTTGAGTCATGAATGGCTCGAGGTTGGTGATATTTTCAAAATTGTTTCTATTTGAAAATGTACCAAACCGCTCAACGAAAATACGTGCCAACCGCAGAACTGATTCTTCATCGTCGGTTTCATTGACCACAGGAGGGGCAACGACCGGCGGTGTAACCACAGGACTATTTCCAGCATTAGTTGTGTCTAAGCCATCGCCAACTGGGTTATTGTTTGTCGGCACCTCATCATTTGTAATAATCTCATCGACATTTACAGGGTCTGCAGTGTTGTTTGGTTGTAACAATTTAACAACGAGCACAATACCAAGGATAAATGCTGCTGCAGTGATAACAATGAGAGTGAGTCGAAGATATTTTGACATAATGGTGTTGATTATTGGTCTTATTGACCTTGTTGTGCTCTAAATTCTTTCTTACTATCCTCTATTTCTATCAACTGACGAGGATCAGATGTAATAATTTTATCTTCAATTGGTGACGCAAGTACTTGAATAGCCACATGCTTTGGTCCGGCAAAAAATATTCCCTGACCAACAGAACCCTCCAGCAAAAGATACTTTTCTCCTTCTGTTAATAAGAAGGTATCTCTGATTTGATCAATAGCTGCAGGAGACTGCTTCAACAATGTTTGGATAGCGGAGTTTGTCACAATTGCTTTTCCATATTTGGAACCAATAAAATCATTTACATCCTGAGTAATAGTTGTGACTCCCAAATAATATTTTCGGCACCGTTTCACGAGAGCGAAAATGAACTTTGCAGAGTCCTCATGCTGCATGAGCCACCATGCCTCATCAATTACCATAATACGTTTCTTCAATTCGGAACGAACCGTGTTCCAGATATGATTAATGATGACGTAAATCGCAAGAGGACGAAGCTCGTCTTCCAAATCACGCACAGAAAAAACCATCAACTGATTATTGGTATCAATATTTGTTGGGGAATTAAATAATCCAGCAAATGTACCTTCTGTATACTTCTTCATCTTAATGACCATATCTGCTGTTCCCTCAAACCCACTCAAAATTTCGATAAAATCTGACATCACAGGTGGTTCAACAGTATGCAGATCACTTTCTGGTGTAATATCTTTTTTTGCATACGTTTCAATTAATGCACGATCAAGAATTGAATCTTCTTGAGGTGTGATATCAACCAACATAATTCTGAGGATACCTTTTATTGTAATAACGGCAGATCGAATAATATCCGCGGGAGTGTCAGCCCCTCCAACAGGCTTTGGAAGATCGAATGGATTGATCTTAACTGGTGAATTCAAAGAGATGTTCATGAATGCACCACCGACTGCCTCGGTTAAATGTTTATATTCGTTTTCTGGATCGATAACCAATACATCAATTCCATACATCATAGAGCGAATAATCTCTAGCTTCACTGCATAACTTTTTCCAGCTCCGGATGTGGCAAACACGACGGCATTTGCGTTTTGTAATGAAAACCGATCAAATACCACTAAGCTACCATTATGTCTATTGATGCCGTACATAATACCGTCATCAGATGTCAGGTCTGCTGAAATAAATGGAAACGATGACGCAGCCGGTGAAGAGTTCATATTAAAGAATACTCCCAATTCATCTAATCCAAGTGGCATGGTGGAATTAAATCCCTGCTCTGCTTGGTAGTACACTCGTTTTGCAGTAACCAAACGCGATCCAAACATACCCTCAATCTCTTCAATCCGATCAGTGAGCGCTCTTTCATCATCTGCATACACTGATACATACAGCGCGTATTGAAAAAAGTGTTCAACACCTTGTGTGAGGTCATCTCGTAGACGTTCAATATCTTTTAAAGCGGTTTCGCGCAGAGGATCACGTGCTGCACCCTTTTCTTGATCAGAAATCAATTGTGCTTCTAGTTCTCCCACTTTTCTCTTTAGCTGCTTCAAAATAATGTGTGGTTTTACTGGATAGAAAAACATACTGATGTCGAGCTCAGCATTCATCAAAATGACCGGCGCAAACCAACCAACAGAAATGTATCGAGGGTAGGTCACAACAAACATTGTGCTTACCAATTTGCCACCAAGATCAACAAATCGAGATCCAACAGCCATGGCTGATGGGGAGATAAGGTCTAATACCGAGGTTACTCCCTTTCGGTAGATCCTTGCTGCTTCAAGGACTGACACTTCTTCAACACTCTGTTGCTGTTCAGTCACTGGCTGCTCTCCTTGGTCTTCTAGCGCTTTCCGAAAACCAAAACGACGTTTCTTTTTGACCTGTCCCTTGGCCTGTAATTTTTGTTTTGTAACGAGATTTGGCATACAGGTTATTCAATAGTTCTATCAACTCGCATCTGATCAATGTCTTCAATACGTCGTTGCTGCTTGTTGACTGGATTATAAATATTGTAAAAGACTTCAATCAATGCTTGGGTATCCAATACCTGTGTTTTAAGGCCGATTCCTTCTAACCCGCTGGTTACAAGTCCCATGCGCCGACTGAGTTCAATTTTATAGCGCTCTAAACGAGACTGACCAAGTTTGACAACGGACGCTGGTGAAAGTACTTCTTGAAAACGGGTAAAATAGCTCTTCTTTTTATCTGTATACGGTGAATATGGAACAACAACAAAGAACTTTTTATCCATAATGTCTGCATCTTCAACCAATTTACTAACAAATGAACGGTATGATTTTGTTTGTTTTCGTAACAGTTCGTTATCCTGCTGTCGAGCAAGTCCGTCCAGCTTTTCGAGATACTTATCAATATTCAGGCGACGAGATTGCAACACAATTTGTAGTGTAAAATCTATACTATTTAAAAATCCTACATACCCTTGGATAATACCTTTTTGTTCATCTTCGGACTTCAAAGAAAAATTGAGGCTCGAAACTAAAATGACAGATCGAATAGCACCATCTTTCATAATAACAAGATCATCCCGAATTTCAGCAAATGGAATATATTTTTGTGTCGAAGGCGCATTCGCAGTGGCGCGTTTGCCTACATCCTTCGGCTTTTTGACTTTTGGATCTTTGTCTTGTCTAGCCATTGGTATACGTTATTTCCCAAGATTAATTCCCTTGCTCGTATCTTCTGATCGTTTTT
>CAZMTW010000082.1:0-4669 GCA_964569285.1 uncultured Gammaproteobacteria bacterium | reverse complement strand
CTATTAAAAAAATATTAAAAGCGCAAGATATTTCTTGTCGATATGTTCAATCGAAAGAGATTGTGCTTTCTTCTGTGATCGTCCATAAAGAGCGACTACTGAAAAATGGGGTGGAGATTCTGTTATTAAAAGGTAAGAAAGGCATTATCGTAGCTCACACTCTTGCTGTACAACCATTTCAATCTTTTTCAAAACGCGATTACGGGCGTCCTCAGCGTGATCACAAAAGCGGTATGCTTCCAACAAAGGTCGCTCGCATGATGCTCAACATTGCCGCACCTACATCAGATGATACGATCCTTGATCCATTCTGCGGTTCTGGTACGGTCTTACAAGAAGCACTGCTACTTGGTTTTACAAAAGTGATCGGCGCAGATATTTCAGAGAAAAGCATTCAAGATACAAAAGAAAATCTTTCATGGCTCAAACTTCCAGAAATACCTCTACATGAACATGATGTTCGATCAATTGATCAAATTTTGAAAAAAGGTTCGATCAATTGTGTTGTTGCTGAAGGATATCTTGGACCGCCAAGTCCAAAAAATATTGCTGGTGTGCGTAAAGATATGGCCGCGCTGTACAAAAGCACATTTGGAGCGCTACAAAAAATTGTTGCTCCGGGAGCACGTGTTGTCATTGGTCTTCCTGCATGGAAAAATGAAAAAGAAATTCTTCCGCTGTCACTGGAGTACACTCAAAAAAATGCTGGATTCACTCCATTTCATAAACCCTTGTATTACGCTCGTCCAAATGCGACTGTCGTGAGACAAATTCATTTTCTGGAATACAAATAAACGCTATTTTGAAGTATATTAAAAAGACCGACTATATGTCGGTATTTTTAATGACATTTTTACGCTCCGTGATGAAACAGCATCACATCACCATCTTGCACAACATACTCTTTACCTTCCATTCGCACCTTTCCTTTTTCGCGCGCGCCAGGCCAACCACCGAATGTAATAAAATCATCATACGCCACGACTTCCGCGCGAATAAATTTTTCTTCAAAATCGGAATGAATAACTCCTGCAGCTTGAGGTGCAGCTGCATCTCTCTTTACTGTCCATGCCCGTGCTTCTTTTTCTCCTGCGGTAAAAAACGTGATCAAATTCAAAGTCTCATACCCTTTTTTCACTAACAGATTCAATCCTGTTTCCTTAACACCGAGTTCTTTCATGAATTCAGAAGCCTCTTCTTCACTTAAACCAGTGAGCTCTGCTTCTATTTTTGCAGAAATACACACTGGATTCTTTTCCGCTAAAAATTCTGGTACAGGTTCATTTAATTTATCTTCATCAACGTTAGCAACAAGAACAAATGGTTTCATAGTGAGTAACTGCAATGACTGCGCAATTTCCGTCTCATCTTCAGTGAGCTCAACCGTGTTTGCCATTTGTCCATCTTCAAGTGCAGTAGAAATCTTTTTTATTACTCCAACGACAAATACCGCTTCTTTATCATTTCCGCGAGCTTTCTTTTCATTATTATGAAGCAACTTTTCTACCACCTGAAGATCTGCCATCATAAGTTCGGTATGGATGGTTTCCATATCATCCTTTGGATCCGCTTTTCCAGCAACATGCACAACATCTGGATCGTCAAATACACGCACCACCTCGGCAATCGCATCCACCTCTCGAATATGCTGTAAGAACTTATTCCCTAGTCCTTCTCCTTTATGCGCACCTTCTACGAGGCCTGCGATATCAACAAACTCGATAGTAGTAGGGACTTCAGTCGGTGTTCCAGCAATAAGAGCCAACTCATGAATACGAGGATCTGGAACTGCAACAACGCCTACGTTCGGATCAATTGTACAAAACGGAAAATTCTCCGCAGCAACCGCCGTACGGGTGAGCGCATTAAAGAGAGTAGATTTTCCAACGTTGGGCAAGCCAACAATGCCTATTTGTAGTGCCATATTCTAAAATAAATGTAACCACAACAGTATACGCGAGACAGCGCTGATGTCAACGCACAGGTACGATTATAGCCCTAAGCAGCTGCAGCCACTGGAGGCACAGAGTTCTGTGTTTCAACTTCTTGACGTATTTCAGCATGACGTTTTTTACCCTCGGCAGTTGTGTGGTACCAACTAGATCCACTATCATATGCATTGCGAGCGATATCCATTTGCTTTGCTACGTTAAAATCACTCTCAACATACCCGATGAATGCTTCATAACTCGTATTAAAATCGAGAATCGGCTTGTTCTTGTTCAAAAACTCAACCAGCGCCGTAATAAAACCTTCCTCCTCTGACATCATTGGTAATTCTGAAGCTGCCATCTCCTCGGTTATTGTCTCCTCTGCTGTGGCACGCTTAAATAATTCTTGAATTTTTGATTTTACTTCTGCCTCTCCAAGTGCATGTGTCACTCTCGCTTCGCGTTCAACAAAAAAACTACGGGATTCTTTCATTGCCTGCTCTTGTACTTCTTCATCGATTCGTTCTTCTTCCTGCTCTGGAGTTTCCCCAGCGGTTGGCTCGCTCTCTTGATCTGCTTCTTGAGACCGTTCTACCTGACCTGACTCCAAATCTGGTTCATCATCTCTTACCAACTCGAGACGCTCTGGTCCCCCAACTCTCTTACCTGTTTTTTTTAGTACCATATTGATATTTGTTATAAATTATAGCCAATAAATCACATTTGAATTCATCAACGAGGGCCTATTCAGGCATGATTTTCATCATCAAACCCCTTTGCCTTCCGCATTGCGGTCCATGTATTCTCTAGCAACGAAGCGACCGTCATAGGGCCTACTCCTCCAGGAACAGGCGTAATATAAGACACCTTTTCAGCCACCGATTCAAAATCAACATCTCCAACTACTTCTCCGCGGATCTTACTAATACCCGCGTCAATCACCATTGCACCTTTTTTAACAATGTCCGCAGTTATCAAACCTGGAACACCGGTACCACTAATCAAAATATCTGCCTGCTTGGTATACTTGCCCAAATCCTCTGTCAGTTTATGGCACACAGTCACAGTTGCATTCTTATTCAAAAATAACTCCGCAGTTGGCTTACCAACAATATTACTCTTCCCAACCACCACAACATGTTTCCCTTCCACTTTCACACGCGTTGATTCAACCAACTTCCAAATAGCCAAAGCAGTCGCAGGAGTCAGGTATGGACGACCAATTGAATTCCATCCAATGTTCTCTGGGTGAAATCCGTCCACATCTTTACGCGGATCAATTGCATCCATAATGGTGAATGGATCAATATGGTCTGGTAGGGGAAGTTGCACTAAAATACCATGAATCTTTTTATGACCGTTCAACTTATGAACAATCTTCAATAACTTGTGCTGACTCACTGATTCTGGTAACTCAACCGTCTCCAAATACATGCCAACCTCTTCGGATGCCTCTTTCTTGAACTCAACATAAATCTTCGAAGCAGGATCATGCCCAACCAGCACAACGGCTAATCCTGGCTTTATTCGCGATTCCGAAATACGTCGTTTTAAAGAAACACGCATTTTTGACGCAAGACCTTGTCCGCTTAAAATTTTTGTAACATGTTCATTCATAACGGAAATAGTATAGCATTATTGAATTCATACAACAAAAATGTTATAATCGACTCAACTTCACATTAAAAAAATACTATGCAAATAGGAAAAGGAATCTTTCTTACACTCACAATAACCATTATTGGTTTTTTTAGCTTAAGCAACACTGCATTTGCAGATACAGCAACATATACAGAAGACTTTAGTTCATCAACATATTATGATAATGCAAACAGCGGCGTATATAGTTCATGGCTGAATGGATCTCAATTAATATTTGATACTACAAACTCCACACCAGCACCGTATTTTTATAAACCAGACGGTACTCTCAAATACACTGCACAATTTGGACAATATGTGTACGGCGGATTCGTAGCTGCAGGTGTAGGTGATCGAGAAATGTATGTGTTCGATACCGTTTCAAGTACATACACCAACATCGACATCTCAACATGGACAACGTCTTTCATGAACGAAATGACTGTATATGGTGACTACCTCTACATTACAAATGGTACAAATTACGGTGCTCAAGGAGGATTGGCAATCATCGACATTAATGATACAGGAACTCCAACAAATCCATTATTTGTAACAAATTACACTTCGATTGCAAATGCCAGTTATATACATATTGCTCCAGGATATGCCAATCCTTCAGAAACCTACGCATATGTAGTATCAAATTCCCCAAATCCAAAACTAACCATTATTGACATTACTGATCCAAAAAATTCATTTATTCGTGGATCTATTGCATTACCAAGTGGAGCATCATATTATGACCTGACAGACTGGAATTATATTGCACTTATTGGTAATTCAGCAGGAACAGGTGTCACCGCGGTCAATACATACGACCCAGACAACCTTGCACTGGTAACGGTCAATCTTGTTGGCATTGATGCTGGAACAGTTCGAGATGTTGAAGAAGATTCGTATAGTCTTCTTCTGACTCAAACAAACGGAACAGGAGACGGGCAGCTTGTTACTGCTGAACCACTGATGGCAGGAGGGGTGATTACAATTACCGGCACCGCATCGTATACATTTTCCAGCACAACGCATCCATGGAGAGCAGTCACTGATGGAACATACTATTATACATTAAGCCAAGACACAGCAAATGGTGCACA
>CAZMTW010000081.1:0-4728 GCA_964569285.1 uncultured Gammaproteobacteria bacterium | reverse complement strand
TGTAAAATCTCCAGTTGGGTCGGCAGCATTGACATACCATTCTCCTTCAAAAAGGTCCACTTGCTCACTTAGTTCAAAACCTTCGATGGATGTAATTGGTGTGGTTATACCTGCTTCTCTAATTTGCTGAGCCAAAATCTCTAACTCGGGCGAAAAGGCAAGTAGCAAGTAAGTTTCAGCTTCGCTATCTTTGGTTTTAGCGATAATGCTTCTGAAATCTGTCTCACCAAAGTTAAACATTTGGTCAGTTACGATTTCAATATCCGTCTCTTTTAATTGTTCTCGTAGGTCGGCGATTACAGCGGCAGCACCTGGTGCAATACCTTCGAATATGCCTAGCTTTGTAATTCCTCTTCGCTGCAGCTCTGCAATGAATACCCTATTTTCCTCAACTGGAGGAGTCCAGTGAATGAAGTTGTATTCACCTTTTGCCACGTTTGCATCTTATGCTATGCCAAGCTGCACAATTTGGTTTTGCTCTGCAATTGGTGCAACCACATTTCCTGTTACAGAGCTAAAAGTGATAATGGCATCAACTTTGTCTACGCTTATCAGTTTATTGGCTGCGCTTGCACTCATCTTGGCATCCAGCTGGTCATCCTCAACAATTACTTCGTATTCATATTTTGTATTCTCCGTATTTTCATTGGCTAATACAATAGCATCTCTAATACCTTCACCCATAAATGCAAGATCGCCAGTCATTGGTGCAATCATCCCGATTTTAATTGGTTCTACCGAGACTTCTTCTACCGAGACTTCTTCTACCGTATTTATTGACATAAAGTAGCCGATTGCCACTATTGCAAGGATGGCAAGTGCTCCAATAACCAATTTTGTTGATTTATTCATATTGTATTATGATAACTTATATCTCAAATCTATTACTAGAGTACATCTTTTGTTTGATGTATACAAGGCAGTTTCCATAGTGCGTGTATGGGTGGATAAAGAGCTTTCTTGGGCAAGTTTTTGCTCAAAAACATCGCTATATGACGAATATGCAATCACATCATTATACAGAAACACAACGATTTTGGAATTCATGGTATGTTATTCCCGCATTTGTGATTTTAACACCGGTATGGTCTGAGTTGTATCATTTTTTTCAATCTGGACAATATCGCGAGACAATAAATGCCGAATCTCTTGATTTGATCATTAGCGTAAGCACGGTGGTGCTGATTCTTTTTTTACTTTACTTTATGCGATTGGTAACTGAGTTGCGAGATGATGGGCTCTATTATCGATTAGCACCTTTACAGAGAAAGTTTCGTCATACACCATTTGATGAAATTGAGTCGTTTGAAGTGGTGACATATAGGCCTATTCGAGAATACGGAGGATGGGGTATACGTCATCGTCGCAACGGTAAGGCCTATAATGTATCCGGGACGAAAGGAATTAAGTTTCATTTACCGAATGGGAAACACCTGCTTATTGGATCGCACAATACGGAGCAATTTGAATGTGTGTTGCACTCTCTTCATGTAAAGCGCATCGGATAACAATGCTTGAAAATGCACTCGATTACTGTTAAGCTACTCATATGATATATTTAGCTTCTGACCACGCTGGTCTCGAACTCAAAACAGCAATAGCCGCCTTTCTCGACAAGGAAGGCAAAGCATATACCGACATTGGACCACATGAAATGGATCCACTCGATGATTATCCAGATTTTATTATTCCCGCAGCGCAAGAAGTTGCAAAAGACTCTGCAAACCTTGGAATTATTTTTGGTGGCTCTGGCCAAGGAGAGGCTTTGGCAGCGAATAAAGTGAAGGGTGTACGAGCAGCACTTTTTTATGGCGGTTCGCATGATATTGTTGAACTCTCGAAGACACATAACAATGCAAATATCCTTTCTCTTGGTGCGCGGTTTATTGATGAGAACGAGGCAATAAAAGTAGTGAAATTATGGCTTGATTCAACTTTTGTCGATGAAGAACGCCACGTACGACGACTGAACAAAGTGAGCGATTTTGAGACAAATCAGTAGTTTGTACTCTTTACAGTGGCGGTGTAAGGTATTGATATGGTCACTCCTAAGGAAATCGCACAACAATTATTTGGTCTTGCAGATGTAAAGATCAATGGTGATCGACCATGGGATCTTCAAGTGCATGACGAACGCTTATTTTCACGTGTTCTTGGGTCTGGAAATCTTGGCTTGGGTGAAGGGTATATGGATGCGTGGTGGGATGCAAAAAAAGTAGATGAGTTTATTTATAAAGTGTTGTCAGCTCATCTTGATGACCAGATCACGCCGTGGAAAGTTGCACTTCCTCATATAAAGGCACGTGTGATGAATAGGCAAAGCAAAGCAAAAGCGTTTGAGGTCGGTGAGCAGCATTATGATGTTGGTAACGAGCTGTATTCTCGTATGCTCGATACGCGTATGGTATACACGTGCGGGTATTGGAAGAATGCGAATACGTTGGACGAGGCGCAAGAAGCCAAATTAGATTTAACCTGTCGAAAGATTGGTTTGAAAGATGGTATGACGGTTTTAGATATTGGTTGTGGCTGGGGGAGTTTTGCGCAGTTTGTGGCAGAACGATATGGCGCAGAAGTTGTTGGTATTACCATTAGTAAAGAACAAGTGAAGTTGGCCCAAGAGCGATGCGCTGGTTTACCAGTAGAGATTCGACTGCAGGATTATCGGGATATAAAAAGAGAGCAATTTGATCGCGTTGTGTCACTTGGTATGTTCGAACATGTTGGGTATAAGAACTATAGGACGTTTATGAAGGTGGTTCGTGATGCGTTGAAGGATGATGGCTTGTTTCTTCTCCATACTATCGGTGGAAATAAATCGGTAAAGAGCACGAATGCGTGGATTGAGAAATATATTTTTCCAAATGGTATGTTGCCGTCTGCTGAACAGATTTGCGCGGCATACCAGAAATTATTTGTGATGGAGGATTGGCATAATTTTGGCCCGGATTATGATAAAACGCTTATGGCATGGTTTCACAACTTTGATACTGCTTGGGATGATATTAAAGATCAGTACAGTGAGCGATTCTATAGAATGTGGACATATTATTTACTGTCGTGCGCTGGTTTGTTTCGTGCACGCAGCGCGCAGCTGTGGCAGATAGTGTTGGCAAAACATGGTGTGCCCGAAGGATATCAATCAATTCGTTAGACAATTAGGACAGCCATGCGTATTACTGATGCGTTGTTTGATGCCTATTGTTTTATGATGGCGTGATATTCTGGATCGAGAATATACGTGGATTTTACGCCAGTATTTGCTGAAATAAGCTGTATGTTGTGACAATATGGAAAACGTGTTTTAATGATATTCATATAATGAATAAGTAATGTTTTTTATGGACGCATATCGGTTTGGACGCTTTAGTGATAGTGAGACACCTCATGTCACCGGTCTTCCCGTCGAGGAAGTATTTTCAGATAGCGTTGAAGAGAATGGTAATTGGTTTTTACCGTTAATTGCTATTGATTTGTCTGAGCTGAATCCAGACTGGGATGGATACGTTCATTTTTTGTACGGTGGTACAAATGTAAAAGATATTCATTTTACATTGCGGCACGAAGATGATAATACATTACTCGCATATGATGGTGAGTATGATTTTGACGAAGAAGGCATGGCAGAACGAGAAGTGAAGCAGGGATATATGGAATTTATTGAGGTGGAGGAACCTCCGCAGTTTGACGCTGAAGATTGGTTGAGTCATGTTGATTCATTACAAGCAGCGCTTGATGATATTGACGATGATCTTTCTCTTATGTGCCACATTGGTGGCCGACCATTGTGGACACAAAGTGATGACACTCCCCAATGTGCAAGTTGTGATAAAGAAATGGCATTTGTTGGACAGATGCACGCTTCTGATTTTTCTGATGATGTTGGAGATTATGATTTGTATCTGTTCTACTGCCACCATTGCCAAATTCAAACACAAATTAACCAAACGACGTAGGGGTTATACAATATGGCGCGTGAATCCTTCGAGAATAAACAAAAACGTGCTCGAGTCATTTTTCGGCGTTTACGAAAGGAGTATCCTACCGCTCGTATGTTGTTGCGTTACTCAAATCATTGGGAGCTACTTGTTGCAGTGATGTTGTCGGCTCAATGCACTGACATTAAAGTGAATGAAGTGACGAAGCGGTTGTTTAAAAAATATCGCACGCTTGATGATTATGTCCATGCGAATCCAAAAGAGTTTGAGCAGGATATTTTTCAAACTGGTTTTTATAAAGTAAAGACTGCGCATGTTCTAGGCGCTGCTACGATGTTACAGAAAGAATGGAATAGTGTGCTTCCGCGGACAATACAGGAGCTTATTCGCCTTCCGGGAGTAGGTCGAAAGACAGCTAATGTCGTATTGGGTAATGCATATGGTCATGCAGAAGGAATTGCGGTTGATACGCACGTACAGCGCCTTTCTCGTCGTTTGGGCTTGAGTTCTTCTGAAAATACAGATAAGATTGAACAGGATTTGATGCGGTTGGTACCGCAGGCGCAATGGTTTAATACGACGTACCTATGTATTGATCATGGACGCGCGATATGCGATGCACGTCGTCCGAAGTGTGATGTATGTCCATTGAGCACAAATTGTCCTTCTGCATTTCAATTTCCTCAATTCAAGAAATAACTATATAGATTCATGGACATTCATTCAACTGATACGCAGTTTACAGGAGACCAGAAACATGGTTCCAGCTTGATGCATCCTTTAGAGAAAT
>CAZMTW010000080.1:0-4864 GCA_964569285.1 uncultured Gammaproteobacteria bacterium | reverse complement strand
CAATTAGTCCGGTTTTCATCTTTATACCAGTCCACTTTTCAATTTTAAATAACATCGATCTTTTATATATTGCTGGATAGAAGAAAATATGCCATACTATTTCCGCTTGAACAACGGTGAGAAAATCTATTTCCATGTCATTCAAGCTCATAAATAAGATGAACTATTTGAAAAAAGACGCACATGGAAAAACTACATCCATCACAGAGAGCGATTAATTCCTCTCCGTCACCAATTCGCGGTCTCATCGACCTCGCAAACAAGCAAAAAGCAACAGGTGTGACTGTTCGCCATTTCAACATTGGACAGCCCGATCTGCCAACACATCCTGATTTTTTTGAAGCGATACGCAACTTTGATGAAAAAATTGTTGCCTACGCTCCAACGCAAGGCCGCATAGAAGCGCAAGAAGCATGGCAAACATTCTTCTCTGGTGTCGGAATTGATTTTGAACTTGAGGATCTATTTGTCACACAAGGCGGAGTAGAGGCACTATTCTATGCGCATGCTGCATTAATGGATCCAGGAGACGAGCTACTCGTTTTTGAACCGTTTTATCCATATTATGAAGAACAGGCAAAGATTCTTGGCATCACCATCGTTCCAATTACATTAGATATCAAGAATGGATTTCACCTTCCTCCGCTTGAGGAAATGCAAAGCAAGGTCACGGAAAAGACAAAAGCGATGATTGTATGCAATCCATCGAATCCAACAGGAGTTGTATTTACCCCAGACGAGGTGCATGCAATTGCACAGTTCGCAGTAGACAATAATCTGTTTATTATCGCAGATGAAGTCTATAGAGAGTTTGCATTTGATGGTGAGGCTCTTTCAATGGCAAAGGTTGAAGAGGTTCGTGAACATGTGGTCTTAATTGATACGACTTCAAAAAGGTTTAACTTGTGTGGAGCACGAGTCGGTGTACTTGCAAGCCACAATAAGGAGTTGATGAAGCATATATATAAATTACTTCAATCACGAGAATCCATTGCAACTATCGAACAAGTTGCCGTTGCAACATTATTGAACAATGCGGACAAGTATGTGCAGCCTTCAATCGCGATATACAAAGAACGCAGAGATGTTATTTTTGAGGAGCTGCAAAAAATTCCAGGCATTGAAGTACACAAGCCAGAAGGTGCGTTTTATGTGATTATGGGATTCCCGATTAAAGATTCTCAGCATTTTGCAGAATGGTTACTCACCGATTTTCGTCATAACAACACAACCATTTGCGTTTCCCCTGCTGCGGGTTTTTACAAAACAGAAGGAAAGGGGAAAGACCAGATACGACTGAGTTATGTTGTGGAAGTGCCGGTTATTAAGGAATCAATGGAAATTCTTCGTCTTGGATTAGAGGAATACATGAGGGTATTTCCCGAGCAGTGCTCATAAAAACAATTGGTAGACTGTGACACACGCAGGCTTACTTTCGGTCAGAATCTTGCTATAGTACTGGTATGATAGAAAATGTGAAATAAGTAGCAGATTCTGCTATACTGTTTTTGATGAGCGCAATTAAAGTAGAAAATCTTAAAAAGCACTTTGGCGAAGTAAAAGCCGTTGATGGTATTTCTTTTGAAGTAGAAAAGGGTGAAATCTTCGGTTTCCTTGGGCCAAACGGAGCAGGTAAGACCACTACCATTCGTTGTATGATGGACTTTCTTCGTCCAACAGAGGGCACGATAACTATTCTAGGGAAAGATGCTCAAAAAGAGGGTGTGGCTCTTAAAGAAGAGCTAGGATATTTGTCAGGGTATGTGCAACTTATAGACAAGTGGACCGGACAAGAGCACATTGATTTTTTTCGATCACTGGATGGAAACAAAAATGTTGCTCACGAACTTGCTGAACGGCTGAACTACGACACACAGATGAAGTCAAAAAAACTTTCCTCTGGTAACCGACAAAAGCTCGGAATCATTCTCGCTCTTATGGGAGAGCCGAAGGTGTTGATATTCGATGAACCAACAAATGCATTGGATCCTCTTCTACAAAATACCGTGTATGAATTACTAGATGAAGCATCAAAAAAGGGGACAACCATTTTTATGTCATCACATAATCTTGCAGAAGTAGAAAAGGTTTGCTCCCGCGTTGGGATAATACGCGATGGGAAAATGGAAGCAATTGAAAGTATCGCTAGCCTCAAAAAGAAACGTCTGTACACGGTGACTGTTCATTTTGAACAAGAGGTAAAGAAGTCGGTGTTAGAGGAAAAGGGCATTGAAGTAATTGACGAGCTCAAGAAGGGGTTTGTGCTCAACGCAAAAGGGGATATCAACCCACTCCTCGCCGCACTGCACGAATTAAACGTAGCAGATATTGAAATCACACACGGCAGTTTGCAAGACATCTTCTTAGAACACTACCAATAATATGTTTTCCATCATTCTCAGAACGCTCAAAGACAGAAAAGTATCGATTGCGGTATACACTATTGCGGCTGTTGCGTTTCTGTGGATGTACGTGGCGCTGTTTCCGACAATTCAGGGGCAGGCCGAGCAACTACAAGGTTTGTCAGAGGCATTGCCAGTTGAACTACTTGATTCCATGGGAGTGGACGCAGAAAGTTTTGGCTTTGAAACACTCGAAAGCTTCCTCGCATTAGAAAACTTCAGCTTCATTTGGCCTATTATGGCACTCTTTATGATTATTGGTTATGCAGGATGGGCAATTGCATCTGATATTGATAAAGGGACTATAGAGCATATACTCGCTAAGCCCGTATCGCGGACACAAATATTTTTTGGACGATATCTGGCGGGAATAGCGATGCTGATCGTATTCACATTTTTGAGCATATACGCCGTTATACCATTTGCAGAGTTGCACGGTGTTGAATATGCCATATCCTCGTACTGGCCAATTTTTGGGCTCAGCTTCTTGTTTGGATGGGCGATATTTGGCATCGCTATGATGGCGTCAGCTTTTTTCTCAGAAAAAAGTAAGGTTTCAATGTCTGTGGGTGGCCTTATTCTATTAATGTACGTTGCAAATATTGTTTCTGCTCTTGTAGATAAACTCGAGAACGTACAGTACCTCTCATTCTTTTATTATTATGATCATACCGCAGCATTAATGGATCACGTAGTCAGCTGGGAAGCTGTGGCAGTGTTCAGCGGAGTTGCGATTATAACAACTCTCGTTGGGGTATTTTGGTTTAACAAAAGAGATATCGCGACATAACTGTTACAGGGCGACTACTTCTTCTTTTTCTTATTTCGTTCAGCCATTTCTTTGCGGATACGCTTGCCGGTTTTTGTTGTTGCCAATCCACCAAGTGCCGTTTCTCGTAGAGCAACAGGCATCGCCTCACCAATACGTCGCATGGCATCTACCACATCATCAAACGGAATAGCGCTTTTCACCCCGCCCATGGCGAGATCAGAAGCTGTAAATGCATTCATAACCATAAATGTCGTTCTCTTTACGCATGGCACCTCAACCAAACCACCAAGCGGATCACACACTAACCCCAAAATATTCTTCAAAGACAAAGATGCTGCGTGCAGACATTGCTCCACTGTACCTCCGCGCATCTCCGTAATCGCAGACGCCGCCATAGCCGCCGCAGATCCATCTTCTGACTGACATCCGCCTTCTGCACCAGACAGCATTGCGTTCTCCTCAATAATCAAGCCAATGGCAGACGTGTTCAACAGTCCTGCCAAGATATCATCGTGAGAAAGATCAAAACGCTTTTGCACTGCAAATAATGATGAAGGAACAATGCCAGCGGACCCAGCGGTCGGGCACGCCACAATACATTTCCCACACGCATTACTCTCATTCGTTGCCATGGACCAGACCATTGCTTGTACCGCTATGTCACTCATGATCATCTTGTCTTTCATTGGACCAATAGCGCCTTGTAATGTGTACGCATCACCCCCGACTAACCCGGTTTCTGACTTCAATTTTTCTTCTGTCGCTGCAGCGATCGCCCGATGCATCACAAGAAGAATAGTTTCCATACGATGCTCTACCTCTTCTTTACTCAAACCACCGTTCTTCATTTCATAGCGTAATGCAATTTCAGAAATAGGAACCTTGTGTTCTTCGCATAGCGCCGCGAGTTTTTCTGCAGATGTAAATGTGTAAGACATTATCGTGAGTTATTTAATTTGTTTTGCATTGCCATTGGTAATTGACAGACATTTTCCCAAAGAGAAATATGAGGAATGAAACTGATACGTGATATCGACTCTTGTTTTTGAAGTAGAGAAGAAAGTGAGGTAGGAGTAGATGACAGTTCAATAACAAATCGTGTTGATTCATTATTCTTTGGAGTCGAGAAAAACTGAAGCAGCCGCGCTCCAGACCCCTCAATACCGTCGTGGATAAGACTCAACACATCAGTGTTGGTATCAGCTGTAAAAATAATAACATCATGTTCGCCATCAAACGAGACAGTCATATCATCGATACGAATAATTTCAATGCGCCCACCTCCAACTGACGAACCCAGAACAGACATCTTCCGTTTGCCCGCAGTAAAATAGAATTTAGCAGTGTTAGGATGATACCGTTTACCTGCTTTTGGCTTGGGCACTATTTTGAATTGCATGCCACTTGCTTCGGCTATCTCAAATGATTGTTTGATCTCCGGAACGCTCGGTGAAAGACCCAGCACACCAGCAAGTAAGGCAGTATCAGTGCCGTGGCCTGCGTAGACCTCGCCAAAAGAGGAGTACAGCACAATATGGACCTCTTCTGGAAGTTCACCAAACAAGGCACGTGCAACATTGCCAAGACGAACAGCTCCCGCGGTATGGGATGAGGATGGGCCGACCATAACCGGGCCGACAATTGCAAAAATTGAATGTGACATATGTAGTATGTTTCACAAGAACTGTAC
>CAZMTW010000079.1:0-4991 GCA_964569285.1 uncultured Gammaproteobacteria bacterium | reverse complement strand
ATCGTTTTGGTGTAGAGCAACGTCGTACGCTCAAAGAACATTCAGTCGATACTGCTACCATGCCACATTTGCTTTCTATGACGGCCACCCCTATTCCACGTACGCTCGCTCTGGCTTTATACGGTGACTTAGATATTTCTGTTATTGATCAAATGCCACCTGGCCGGAAACCGGTCACCACCTCTATTGTGCCAGCTCAAAAACGCCAAGATGCATATGGGTTTATTCGGAAACAGATTGAAGCTGGTAAACAGTGTTTTGTTATCTGTCCGTTGATCGAACCATCTGACAAACTTGGTGTTCGTTCTGTTACTGCCGAGTATGAGCATCTGGATAAGGAGGTGTTCTCTGACCTGCGAATAGAAATGCTCCACGGAAAAATGAAGTCAGATGAAAAAGAGGAAGTCATGCAACGCATGTGTAACAAAGAAATTGATGTACTTGTCGCCACATCGGTTATTGAAGTTGGTGTAGATATTCCAGATGCAACAATTATGATGATTGAAGGGGCTGATCGTTTTGGACTAGCTCAACTGCATCAGTTTAGGGGTCGCGTCGGGCGGTCTGATGCACAATCGTATTGCTTGTTATTCACGGACGCACAAGAGCCGCCAGTGCGCTTAAAGGCGTTAACCACAAGTACAGACGGGTTTGCATTGGCAGAAATGGATTTGAAGTTGCGTGGAGCTGGAGAGGTGTATGGTACTGATCAAAGTGGTTTTTCTGAAACAGCATTACTTGCGTTTCAATACCCGGAATTATTACAAGAAGCAGGTGTTGCAGCAGCGTCTATTCTCGAACAAGGGCTCATGAATACACACGCACCGTTGCAACAAAAAGTGAACGCATTTCTGCATGCGGTCCACCTTGAGTAGTAGAGGGCTACTTTCCTAATCCTGCTTTATGAATCGCTTCAAGCAATGTTGTAGAATCTTTTGCTGATATGCTCGAGGTGAGACCAAAACGTTTTGCCTCTGCCGTGCGCTCTTTCAGGCGTGATACATTTCGAAGCTCGCCTCCCAGGCCGACCTCGCCCCATGCGGCGGCATTTTTTTGTATGGCTGTATCTTGTAGCGAGGATACCAATGCAAGACACACTGCAAGGTCCATTGCCGGCTCTGAAAACCGAAGACCTCCTACCACATTGATGTAGACGTCATGTGTGTCGAATGCTATTTTTGCTCGGCGTTCCAGTACGGCAAGTAGTACGTTGAGTCGATTTAAATCGTAGCCCGAAACTTTACGTTGCGGGTATCCAAAACTGGTTTTACTTACGAGGGCTTGTACTTCAATTAAAAAAACTCTGTTTCCCTCGACAACAGATGTAATGCAAGAACCTGGTTGTTCTGACCGCTGATCCAAAAAGAGTTCTGATGGATTGGCGACTTCTTTCATTCCATCTTGTTGCATGTCAAATATACCTGCTTCGTTGGTAGATCCAAATCTGTTTTTAACTGCTCGCAACACGCGGAACTGATGATGACGGTCCCCTTCTAAGTACAACACCGTGTCGACAATATGCTCTAATGACTTTGGCCCACCAATGTCACCACCTTTTGTGACATGGCCAATGAGTACAATTGGAATACCACTCGACTTCGCAACCTCTAAAAATCGAACAGTCGCCGCCTTTATTTGATTCACACTACCAGGTTCACTATCTACTGCTGATGAGGCTACTGTCTGGATAGAATCGATAATGGCAAGCGCTGGCTTCGTTTCTAAAATAGTTTTGCAAATCACTTCAACATGCTCCTCCCCAAAAAAAGAAATGCCCTCTTGTTGTAATGATAAACGATCAAGCCGTCCCTTTATTTGTTCTGCGGACTCTTCTCCAGATACATATAACACCGGTTTACCCAAGCCAGCAGCAACTTGTGCAATGAGTGTTGATTTTCCAATGCCAGGGTCACCTCCAAGGAGCAATAATGAGCCAGGAACAATTCCCCCACCAAGTACACGATCAAACTCTTCTATACCCGTGCTCGCCCTTTGTGATGAAGCTGTGCTAACAGAACTAAACGCAGTTGGCTTTCCAGCCATTACCTGGTCTAGGTCCTTTTTATGCTGTGCAGATGCAGTTGCCGGCTCAACAGAGTTGCCTTGCTCAACAGTACCCCATTTACCACACTCTGTGCATCTTCCTGTCCATTTTGGAAACTGCGCGTCACAATTCGCACACAAAAAAACTGTCTTACTCATGTTGTTGGTGGCTCAGGTTCGGGTGTTGAACTTGCTGCAGGATCCACATATCCTCGCACATGACTTCCATCAACAGATCCTGTTACTGTTCCTCCGAATGTGTGTGTGCAATGATATTTTTTTGACGTATCTGTTTTACCAATATATTTTCTTGTTTCTAGAAAACTTTCATTCGCCTCGCACTGCCATTGCGTATATGTTGGACATGTGCTGCTTTCTTCATTGCGACCCTGGCCAGCGTTATAGCCCGCTGCCATGTATACTTCGTTCCCACCATTAGCCGTGGCTAAATCACCAAAATGCTTTGCAGTTAGACAAATTACTTTCTCTGGATTCATCGATAGTAGTGAACAGACCTCATCATCTTTGGACGACCAGTAATCATTATCGTCATCTATCGGCAAGACCAATCCACATTCAGGGTACTTCCTAGCGACGCTACGAGCGGTCGATGGTAAGAATTGCGTCAATCCACACGCATGACCAACTTTATAATCACCATGTCCTTCACCCACATCCGTGTAGACGTAATTTGGTTTTGTTCCACTCCTCGTAAAATTGCCAGTAGCTCCTGCTCTTTGCTTCGAATAAAACGTACTGCGTGCATTTGTGCAATGACCGCCAGATTCAGTGATCATGATCGATGTTATAAAAATTGGACTTGCACTACCTCTATAATTGTTGATCGCTTGAACTACTTGAGTCCGTGTCATACTACCTCCGGGACGAGAAGTGGGAGAACATGGTGCTGGATCGTATGGATAGGTAGCCAAATCTTGATTATCCGTAGAACATATAGACATGGTATATTTGCCTTGCGGACCGCCTGCGCCGGTTGCAGCTGGACTGCCACCAGTTAACGCAATTCGAATAGATGGGATGTTGATACCGGCAAAATTCACCGTAGCGGGATTGATAATGTATAAAAGAGCATATGATGTAAATGCCAAGATCAATCCGATAATTGCACTAATAATTCCCTCTTTTGCCTTGCCGATTGCTTCAGCATTTCCTGCGGCAATCACCCACCCAAATCCATGGAACATGATCATGACGGTGGCGATAATACCAATTGCACTCACAATAAAACCATAAATCATTACAATATAATCTGTCAGATTATTTGCTGATGTTCCATCCGATCCTAAGGATACTTCCAACGGAATAGGATTCCCCGGCCCTTCTAATCCAATGCCAATGTCTGGAGTGGTTTGCCCAAATACAACAATTGGCACTACGAATAAGAGCCCACACAAGAGTACGGTTAATATGCTTTTGTTTCGCAGTGCGTGAATCATTGCGTTATTCTGTTGTAAGTTCTTTTTCTATTGCCGCACGTAATTCTTCTATAGTTTGCGCTCCAGTCAATTTTTGGTCATTCACAAAATAGGTCGGAGTTGAATCTAATTCAAGCGAACGTGCAATGAGGAATCCTTCTGTAACTCGCTGTGTCATGCTTCCATCACTTAGGCAGGTATTAAATTGTTCCTCGTTGAGCTCTACTGCGGTTGCTAACTCCGCCCATGGCTGGAGAATAAGCGTATTGTATCTATCTAATAACAGATCGTGGTATGCCCAGAATGTATCCTGCGCTTGTGCGCACCGTGCTGCGATTGCAGCTGTTTCCGCATACGGATGAATACTTGGTAATGGGTAATCCTTCCACACATGAAGTACGTCGTCTGGATATTCCTCAAGTACTTGCTCAATAATTGGTTTCATCGTTGCACACCCTTCACATTCAAAATCGCCAAATTCAATGATGGTTACTGTTGGATTGCTAACTCCACGCTGAGGGTCTGTTTCAAGTGCTTTTGGTATAGCGGGAAAACGCTCTTCTGGAGGGACAACGGTGACAAGAGGATCAAAATCAAGTTCCGCGGATGGAATGACCTCCGCAGTGTTCTGTACTGCATTCGGAAATGTGTCCATAAACAACTGTCGTACAAACACGAAAAAAACAATGAGTCCGGCAAGCCCAATGCCACCGACAAGAAAAATAATGTATCCAGAGTTTTGTTTTTTCATATTTATAGATCTATTTTAATCAATTGCCCTGTCAGTTTGTCGCGGAAAAATAGCTGACCACTGTCTTCGGTAATCACCATACTGTCATCGTCTACTGAAAATGTTGCCTGGCCAAAGCCGTTTAGTGGTGTTGCCACTTTTGTTTTTGAACCGGTTGCAATATCGATGCGATAAATATCATCTCCGATACCGTCAAGAAGACCTGGCTCTAATCCGTATCCATATTTTTGCTCTTGTGGAATTCCACAATACACAGTAGTCCCGGCAGAATTAAAGGAACATTTGTTTGCAAATGTATTTATCTTGAGCTCTTTACGATTTTTTCCAATATCTTCACCATCTGCATCTACTATCCATAAACTTGGTTTATATTCTGTTCCTGATGAGTATACACTATACAATAGTTCTTTTCCTGAAGGTGAATAGCTACTTTGCAATCCACGCCCTTCAACTATCGTTCCTTTAAAATTCTCGCCCTTGAGTCCTACAAATCCGAGCTCCTGTCTATTGAGATCGATAAATTCTGCATAACTTGCAGCTACCTTTCCAGTTGGTGACCACTCCACCATGACATGATCTGCATTTTCACCAAGAGATTCTAATGTGCGGGCACCTGTTCCATCTGGATTCGATACGGCCAGTACTCGCCTCTCTTGATCGATGTGCATGTATTTGAATACAATCTTACTGCTTGTTGGAGAAAAATCAAACTCCTCATACTCCTTTGGTAGCGTTACTTGTCGATTGGTGTCAATGTTATA
>CAZMTW010000078.1:0-5000 GCA_964569285.1 uncultured Gammaproteobacteria bacterium | reverse complement strand
TTCGTCGCTGAAGGAAGCATTGTAATCAAATGTCATTTCTACTTCTTGTGTCTCAACATAGAACCCAGGCTTTTTTGCAAACAACTTAAGCGAGATTCCCTCTTGTGGCTGTACACGTAGTTCTAAAATATTTGGTTCTGTGCGAATGCCTTGAGTCTTGCAGATATTCGACTGGCACGGGGTAAAATGAATTTGTACGCGTGTTTCTTTCGATGCCAACATTTTTCCGGTTGTAATATACATCGGCACATCTTTCCACTGTGGATGAGAAGATTTGAGTCGCAATTGAGCAAATGTTTCTGTGGTCGAATCAGGTGCGACTCCATCACTTTGTGTATATCCCTCATACTGTCCTCGTAATGCAGAGGATTCAATATTGTTTTCGTCAAAAATAGAAATGGTCTCAAACATTTCTTGTTTCTTTTCGTGAATGTCTTTTGATTGCAAGCTATTTGGTTCATCCATCGTTACTAAAGATAGCAAGGCCAGCCCATGGCTCTGCACCATGTCTCGTAGTGCTCCAGCAGTATCGTAATACGAGGCTCGTTGTTCAACGCCAATATTTTCCGATGCAATTATCTCAATCCGTTCAATTGCCTTTGGATTCCAGGAATCATTTATCACTGGATTGGTGAACCGAAATAACAACATATTTTGAACGGTCTCTTTCCCAAGGTAATGATCCATGCGGTAGATCTGATCCTCGTCTGCATATTTCAACACGGTTTCATTTAAGGCTGCTGCGGATTCTACATCTCGACCAAATGGTTTTTCTATTACAATTTTTGCTTTCACATCATACTCTGGGCATGGTCCGGTCAAGTGTGAGGCATCGAGATGTTCGATGATTGGAATAAAAAAATGTGGCGCAACCGCTAAATAAAATATGGATTGGTGCGGTGCATCGCATTTTTTGTCAGAATCATGCATTCGTTTTTGCAATACGTCGTATGCATCTCGTTTTGTTATGTCACTTTGCAGATAAATAAACAATGAAACAAATTGTGTGAGTTCATTTTCTTCGACAGTGCCGTCTACAAATGTTCTCAGACTGTCGGCAATCAATGCATGAAATTCTTCCGTAGTTTTCTCTTCAATCGCAAGACCAATAAATTCAATATGTTCTGGTAGTAATCCGTGTCGAAACAAAAGGAAAATTGACGGTAACAGTTTTCGTCGACTTAAATCTCCTGTAATACCAAAAATAGTAAACGTTGTTGGCAGGTATTCAGTTTGCGGGGCCTTCTCCATACCTAGTCGTGCTGAACGAGTATTACTCGCGCAGGTGCTCCATCACTGTCTTTGATGTTCAATGGAAGTGCTGCTATGTGGTATTTACCTGGCTCAATATGAATTAGTCGAACTCCTTCGATTATCGGGACACCAGCTTCGAGAAGTGTCACGTGCACTGGGTGGCCTGGACTCCCTTTTGCTTCAATAGATAAATAATCTACCCCAACAAGTTTCATTCCTTTCTGTACAAGTAGTTCTACTGTAGCAACAGATAATGACACGTAGTCTTCTGTAAACTCTCCTTTGTCCATTAACTTTTGTGTTGAGTTTTTGGTTTTAAACACAATGCGATCCACACTATCAAGATCAATGCCTTTGAGATGTGCTGGTTCGACGAGATTTCCTTCTACAGCGGTCATGTCTACCACAATGCATGGTCCTACAAATACATCGACTGGATAACTATCCAATCCAGGAGCATCTTTAATAAAATGACGTGGCGCGTCAATATGTGTGCCCGTATGTGTTCCAATTGTGACGACAGATACCTCTGCTCCATCGTTGCCAATATCTTTTGTAATTGTCCTTCTCATCGGTCCTTCTCCCGGCCATGCGACTAAATCGGAGTGGAGGAGTGCGCTAGCGTCGTATACGTTCATATGGTATTATATTATCACCTATGTTACATAAGAGATTGTAGCATAGAACACTAATAAGGTAAATCAGTTTTGTATGAAATTAGGTTTTATTGGGCTGGGGCGCATGGGTGCAGCGATGACTGCAAGCCTTCTAGAAAAGAAACACGAGCTTGTTGTGACCGATTTAAGTGAAGACGCGGTTAACACAGCTGTTGCACAAGGAGCGACAGCAGCAGAATCACTTTCAGATCTTGTTGCGAAGTTAGAAGCTCCACGTGTTGTGTGGGTTATGGTTCCGAATGGTGAACCAACAGACACTGTTATTGATGAACTAGGAGAATTACTAGAGAAAGGTGATATTGTTATTGATGGTGGTAATTCGTACTATGAGAACACAATCAAGAATGGAGAGATGCTTGCCGACAAAGGAATCACAATGTTGGATTGTGGGACCTCTGGTGGAATAGAAGGAGCACGACATGGGGCATGTATGATGATTGGAGGGGACAAGAAAGCATTTGATCATACTGAACAGCTGTACAAAGACATGTGTGTTGAAGATGGGTATGGATATATGGGAACCGCAGGAGGAGGGCATTTTGTGAAGATGGTACACAATGCAATTGAATATGGAATGATGGGAGCTATTGCAGAAGGAGTGCAAGTTGTTAATGAGATGGCTGGAGCTCAGTTTGAGACAGATATCAACGAAGTGGTGAAGGTCTATGCACATGGAAGTATTATTGAAAGTCGGTTAATGAGCTGGTTGGAAGATTCTTTTGATGAAAAAGGGTACATGGATGCGATAGAAGGAGAGGTGCCAAGAGGGGAGACTGAAGGAGAAATGGAAGAGCTCGAAAAGAAGACATCTATGCCAATGTTGACCGCGGCACGTCAGATGCGTGTTGGAACTCGTGACAAGGCAAGTTTTGCAGGGCAGATGCTTGCAGCAATGCGTAATCAATTTGGAGGACACGCAGTAAAGAAGAAATAGCATGGAGCTTTCAGCAGAGGCAAAAAAAGCCAAAGCAAAGAAGAAGAGAATGATCTATACGATTCTACTTATTGTTGTTATGCTTCTTCTTGGTGTGGCAAGTTCTGTTTTTTATCATAAGAGTGGTGGTCAGTTTACGCCAGAGAATACAGAAGGACTTATTGATTATGTGAAAGAGATTGTGCCGCAATAGTACTGAGATGAGTAATATAAAATGAGCTAAATCAAGCTCATTTTAGCGTTTTTGGTCCTTTACTATTGACAAAACGCATAAAGTGTGCTATCCTCCTCTGTTCTAACATGTTACACTATATGTATATGAAGAGGATTTCTACCGCAATCGCGTTAGGAGTAAGCACACTATTTGTTGGTGCTGTTGTTGCTATTCCGGCTTTTGCTGCCTCTTTTGGTATTCCAAATGTGGTTGGAGTTGATGGTAGTGAAGATGTGGTCACACCTTCTAATGTACGTGTTGTTGAGTCTCTTCCACATGTCTTGGAATTGAGTTGGACTTCTGGATACAGAACAATTTTGCCTAACGATGTTTCAGCAGGGGATGAGTATCTTGTCCGTGTTGTACAGAAGTCTGATGGTGCTGAAGTGTATAGTGGAATGGTGTATGACACTTCATTGCGACTTGAAGGTCTTGATGATAATAAAGCATATCGTACCACCGTGCAGTCGTTTCGTAACGGACGTTATTCTGATGCAGTTGAAGTGTCTGTTCGTACCGCGCCACAGCGTGTGAAACAGTTGCGTGCAACGAGTTCAAAGAAATCAGTTTTAAGAGACGTTATTAGTAATAAGCCGTTGCATCCACGAAGTGATTCTAGTGTTGGGCAGTATATTGCAACTTTGAAATGGGCTGCTACAGATGGCAAGGTGCGGTTCTATACTGTGAACGTGTATTCTAGTGAGACTGATACTGAAGCGTTGCAGACGGTGACGAGCTTGAAGAGGGCAGCTGTTGTTGAAGGACTTAAAGGGAATACCGTATACTATTATACAGTGACCGCTCACTTTAATGATGAGTATGCATCGCCTGAATCTTCTCGAAAGAAGTTGAAGGTAAAGAAGAAGTAATAATTCGATAATATTGGAAGGCGCACCGCACGGTGCGTCTTTTTGGTATATACTCAATATGAGGCATCCGCCTCGTATCACTTTATAGAGAGGAGGCCATCGTGGTCCTTCGTCACAGCATGGGTGTTCGCGTCCCACCTTTTTTGTTCATGGGACTCGTCCTCTTGCTGTGCACGCTCTTCGGAGGGGGATGCAGCGCAGAGGACAAACAGGCGCGTTTGGAGCGTCAGCTGCCGCCCGAGGTTGCGTCCGTGGTTTCGGTCGATGGTGTTTTCCAGGGCGAGCTGCTTCAGGAGAATGCTGCGACTGGCGTTGAGATTCTGGACACCACCATCATCACGGTTTGCTTCTTCCCCCAGGAGATGCCCGATGGTGGGTTTACCCACGATGGTCGCGTCAAGTTTGATGGGCACCTGTCGCTTGATGAGAATGACATCAGTGGTGAAGATACGGTTGAGGTACCGTACGTCGACATATCGGATGATGGGTGGCTCAATTCGTATGCGCAGCTCGCGGTTCTGGTGCACATGTTTGGGTCGTTCGGTGAGGAGTTCATTTCTTTGGACGTGGATCTGGAGATTGTCCGAGCGGGTCCTCGAGCCCTTGAGGACCGCCCCACGGATGAGCTGGGTGTTCTCAGCCTGGTACTGATTGAGGATGCATGTCCACCTGCGGACTAAGGGAGGAGACAGTTCTGGTGTTGTAGGGGATAAGGCGTGACTTGGTAGTGGATCCATTCACGCTTCTTTTTTATGTAGCGGTGTGCTGTTTTACAGCCGTCTGTGGAAAACCAATTTCCGGGGCTTTTTTGCTTTTTTCTTGTTGATTTTGGCACTGCGGATGTCTGACGGCGGTGCTTTCGCCAAGAGTTATTATTGACACGGTGTTCTAGCGGGTGTTTCATTACAATACAATTTAATATGGGACGTCGCGGGTCGAGGAGCTAGGCTTCTCGGCCCGACCCAACTATATATTTTGGGGATAACCCCTTTGATGAGTAAGTCAGGTTTCAATGCTATCACTACCCCTTACAATTACAACTATAGTAAGTG
>CAZMTW010000077.1:0-5021 GCA_964569285.1 uncultured Gammaproteobacteria bacterium | reverse complement strand
TGCGAACCGAATTACAAGAGGATGATACATTCGACGACTTCTTAAAAAAACTTCCTACAAACATTTCTAATACATCATACTACTTCGACAAAAACGGTAAACCATATAATGACTTCGTAATTCGTTTTGAACACTTGGACGAAGACTATAAAAAAGCGTGCGAAAAAGCAGGAGTGCCTTATGAGCCGCTCCCCTCTCTCAAAACAAAGACTCGGGCATCACGTGAATATCAAAAATGCTACAATGACAAGACCCGTGAACTGATCGCTCAAAAATTCAAGAAAGAAATTAAGGAGTTCGGCTACACATTTGATTAAATTATGAGTCAAAGCCACAGGTCAAACGACATAACAAGTGGAGTTCTTCATTTAATCGGTGTAGGACTTGCAATAGCGGTTCTTGTTGTACTTGTTATTGAAGGAGCACGGCATGGCAGTCCATGGCACATTGTAAGTTACACACTCTATGGGACCGGCCTTGTATTACTATATACTGCCAGCGCAACATATCATCTGATTCATCATCAAAAAGTACGCCTTAAACATATTTTTCAACGTCTGGATCACGCGATGATCTATATACTCATCGCATCTACATACACACCAATTACATTCATTGCACTTGAAGGAGGTTGGCGCTGGTCAATGTTTGGAATCATTTGGGGAATTGCATTGTTTGGATTCATTGTCAAAATAATGTGGCTCAAAATTCCGTCATGGATCCTCACACTACTCTATCCTGTAATGGGGTGGATTATTGTCATTGCATTTGCACCACTGCTAGAAGGCATGTCCACTGGAACTGTGTGGTTGCTCTTTACAGGCGGTGTCTCCTATACGGTCGGCGTTTTCATATATGCACTTGACCACGTTTTTCACCCACGAAAATATTTTTGGATGCACGAAATATTCCATCTTTTTGTTCTTGGCGGAAGCGCACTTCATACGATTATGATGTTTTATCTGCTATAATCTATACATGGGAGCAGAATCACACAAAAGATTACATATCCATCCAGGACTTGAGGTTGATATTGTACTAAAGAAAGACCAACGATCTGGTGAATTGACACACGGTATTGTAAAAGACATCTTGACCAGTAAAGCGATCCATCCTCGCGGGATTAAAGTACGGCTTGAGAGCGGACAAGTTGGGCGCGTGCAACACATCGAAGGATATGCTCAAGAAGAAGAGAAAGATGATGATGATTTTGATAACTTTATCTAGATGATTGATTCAAAACAAGAATTAGCAACAGTTGCCGGCGGATGTTGAAGCTGTGGAAGATCCTCAAGAATGCGCCAAAAAAAATCCTTTGGGCTACAAGATGTACAAAAAGGGTTCTGGCCGCACGGATTACATTAACCAAAACTGGAATGAAAACATTAACCAGCAATAAGCTCTAATTTTTCAACTCGGCTCATTTTTTTAATCTCTGCTTCGCGTTGCGATGCCCTACCACGTCCCCTCTTCCGTTCAGTATACACAATCTTCACAGCACCATGTGCGCGTGTATATCGGCTACCAGTACCATTTTTATGTGCCTCAAGACGCTTTTCCACATCATTCGTAATACCGGTATACAAAGACCCGTCAGCGCATAAAAGAATATAAACAGTATACATACAGATCATTCTACCAAAAACAGCGACCCTAGGCGACCGCTGTTTTCTGCTCTAAACAATTACTTGGCCGTTTTAAACTTTTTTGCGTCTGACCACGGTGTGATTATAGTACCAATCGTCGCTCGCACTTTTACTGAATACTTTCCCTTTTTCAATTTCTTAAATGTTTTCCCTAATTTTGTCGTACTGAACTCTCTCAACTTCTTGCCTTTATTACTATACAACCACACATCATACCCATCTGCAATGGACACAGCATCCCATTTGACTTTCACACTCTTCTTTTTGCGATGCTTTTTTGGAGCAATCACATTCTGTACACCAACTGCTGCCACTGTGTACTCAAAAGAATCTGTTTCATCTACCGCTGCAGGGCCAATAGGAAGAATACCGGTACTTGCAAAACCACTTCCACTATACATTGCAACGCTCATCGTTACCGTATCCCCATAAGAAATATCAGTGAGTGTAAATACACCTTCACCATCTGCATTTATCAAATCAAGTGCAACTTCTAGACCACCTTCTTGATCATATGCCTTAACCTCCCCTTCTCCTTGCTCACCGTTCTCTACCTCATTCCCTCCAGTATCAAACTCCGCTAACTCCGTGTCTGTATTTGGATTAAATACACCATCACCATCATCTTCATACAGTGCGTGCTTGGTTGGGCCACTCTGCAATCCTGGATCACCTACTGCTGTTACCAAGTGAATTCCATAATAATAGATATTATTAGATCCAACTTTTTGCATTTCATATACCATCCAGTAATCAAATGCTTCTGGCATTCCTGGATTTGCTGCATCATTTGGATCTCCAAACTCAACATATTCTTCGGCAGCAGTATCATACAACGCAAACATAGGATGCTGTGCATCAACATATAAATACATTGAAGTCACATCATTACACACTTTGATATTTTCAAGATCGGCCATCTGTTGCACATTGGTTGAATAGGTGTATGAGGATGGCTCAGTGGTAACCCATTCTGTCCCTGTCCAATAATAATCAACACCCACTGTTGTTCCCTCGCTACTCACAAGAGCATCGACTGTCAACCACTCCGTTGTGTCGTTATCAATGACGACAGGGCAAGATTCTGATACATCAACCGCATGTGCGCTAAAAGGAAGAGCTGTAAAACCTACAATAAATGCAAACACAGCTCCAAAATACATAAACCGGTCCATTGATTGTATAAATACCATAGTTTTTATTATTTATTTTAATTTTTGTAAGATAGGATAAGTATACAGGAGAACTAAAAAAAGGCAAAAATGAAGGATTATCATATTCTCTTGCATTACGCATATCAACGTATTTCAATATATCTATATATAAAGCATGCCACAGCTACTACATTAACTGTTGACACACACATTTGATTAGGGTATACTCCGCCAGTTATGGATTTCAGAAACATTGCAATTATCGCCCACGTTGACCACGGCAAAACCACATTGGTTGATGCCATGTTTGCGCAATCACACACCTTTTCCGCCCGTGAAGAGGTTGTTGAACGTGTTATGGACAGTAATGACCTCGAAAAAGAACGTGGTATTACTATATATGCAAAAAACGCCGCTATTACGATTGACAACACAAAACTCAATATTGTTGATACTCCAGGTCACGCCGACTTCGGATCTGAGGTAGAACGAGTATTGCGTATGGTGGATTCGGTACTATTGCTCGTTGATGCATATGAAGGACCAATGCCACAGACCAAATTTGTACTTCGAAAATCACTTGAACTAGGCTTAAAGCCAATTGTGGTTATTAATAAAATAGACAAACCTTCTGCGCGACCAGATAAGGTTTTGGATATGATTTTTGATCTATTTGTAGAACTTGGCGCAACAGATGAACAGCTCGATTTTGCTCACGTGTATGCAATTGCTCGAGATGGTATTGCAAAAATTGAGCTTGAAGATGAAAGTACAGACCTTTCTCCTCTCTTTGATACCATTATGAAGATAGTTCCTCCAGCAAAGAGTGAACCAGAAAAACCTTTACGCATGCAATCCGTAACTCTTTCTTATGATGATTTTGTTGGTCGAATGACAACGGGACGTATTTATGAAGGTACTGTCAAACTTGGTATGCCAGTAACTGTTATTAAACTAGATGGATCTCGAGAACAACAAAAAATAACCAAAATCTTAACGACTGAAGGATTAACAAAAATAGAAGTAGAAGAAGCAGTCGCGGGAGATATTGTCTCTATTGCAGGAATTCCAAATATCAATGTGGGTGAAACAATTGCAGAAAAAGCAGATGCTGAACCACTTCCTGCAATCTCAATCGATCCTCCAACACTGACAATGAACTTTTTGGTGAACAACTCACCATTTGCCGGGACAGAGGGTACGTTAGTGACATCACGTCAAATTCGTGACCGACTTGAACGTGAAATGGAAACCAATGTTGGACTTCATGTTGAATTTCCTGAAAACTCCGATGCGTTTAAAGTAAGTGGACGTGGAGAAATGCATCTTTCTGTGTTAGTAGAAACAATGCGCCGCGAAGGATATGAACTGCAAGTCAGTCAACCGCATGTTATTTATCATGAAGAAGACGGCAAGAAGCTTGAACCGTATGAAACAGTTACAATTGATGTTCCCGATACACTATCTGGTTCAGTTATTGAAGCACTTGGTAAACGCCAAGGAGAGCTGACTGCAATGAATAGTGAAAATGGTTCTACTCGATTGGAATATATGATTCCAACACGTGGATTACTTGGATACAAGCAAGAATTTACAACAGCAACAAAAGGCGAAGGAACTATGTCGCACATCTTTGCTGAATACGGTCCAAGTAAAGGTGCGATTGAGCGTAGAACAACAGGTTCCATTATTTGTGGTTTTAAAGGCACGACCACTCCTTTCTCATTAGGAAACATTCAAAAGCGCGGTACGTTATTTGTAGGACCTGGAACTGCGGTGTATGAAGGAATGGTATTGGGTGCAAGCGCGAAGGATTCAATTGTAGTGAATCCTATTAAAGGAAAAGCACTGAGTAATATGCGTTCATCTGGTGCAGACGACGCTATTGTACTTACTCCTCCACTTGATATGGATTTAGAAAAAGCGCTGGAATATATTGATAATGACGAATATGTTGAAGTGACTCCAAAGAATGTTCGTATTCGAAAAATATTGTTGACCGAACACGAGCGAAAACGAAGTCGTTCAACGGTCTAGTTAATAGCAAAAACATTACTCAACTGTTTGAGACTGTTGTTGAAACAATTCATCGTGCTGCGCCACGAGTGGATCAACAGCAAGCGCCTGTTTGTTTAAACCTCGAATATGTAAACCTTTAAGCGTCTTAACGCGAGATAGCGCCACGTATCCCATTCCAGCTGCAAACGACTTCGATAAATCG
>CAZMTW010000076.1:3120-5193 GCA_964569285.1 uncultured Gammaproteobacteria bacterium | reverse complement strand
GGATTGAAGTCTGCAACTCGACTTCATGAAGCTGGAATCGCTAGTAACGGCCAATCAGCCACGTGGCCGTGAATACGTTCTCGGGTCTTGTACTCACCGCCCGTCACGTCAAGGGAGTCGGTAACACCCGAACGTCGCCGTAGGGCGGCGGAAGGTGGGATCGATAACAGGGACGAAGTCGTAACAAGGCACCCGTAGCGGAAGCTGTGGGTGGATCACCTCCTTTCTAGGGAGTTTACTGACTCGGTTCACGCCGATGTCAGCATAATGATCGAAGATCTATCGTCTGCTTTGCAGAGGTAGATCATCATAATGTATCGGAGCAATCCGATAGACAGTTGAAAAAAATCCTATCGTGTATTCAGCAGTTAAAATCAAACACCCCGTTGTGGGGTGTTTTTGTTTGTCATATTGGCTTCAGCATGTATACTACATTCACTTCATTTGATAATAGAAATAATATGTTCATATTGCAACTCCCACACATGAAACACATTGGCCGTTACCGTTATTTCATTTCTAGGTCTGTTGTATGCGAGTAGTGCTTTTGCGATTTCTACGGTCAATGTATCTCTTAATACCATAGGCGGAACTCCCCTGAGTCTGGAAGGATGTTATATTTCTTTAAGTACAGATGCTTTCACTCCTGTGAGCGATACTGATTATTCGGATGCAGATGGAAACTACAGCCTTACAACCATAGAAACTGGGGTGCACACACTTATGCTGCGAGAATCTCTCTCCACAGGTGACTGCCAAACAGGTGGTACTCTTCAAATTACGAAGACCTTCTATGTAGAAGAAAATGAAACCGTGGCAGTTGAAATCTTCGATGATCTTCCTGGCACAAGCGCCACAGTTACCGGGCGTCTCATTGACTTAAATGGTAATCCTATTGCGCATGAGGATGTTCTCTTCGATCCAAGGGATTCTGAACAAGAGCGTCCCCAGTACACGTTCACTACAGAAACAGACGGCACGTTTACCGCCACTGTTCCAGCTGGTAATTATGTACTCTCCTCACAGCAATGGTACTCATGTTTTGATGTTAACGACCCTCTTAGTGGTGATGAAGTTTGCTTGCGGCTCATGAACTGGGACCAGTCTCTTGCCCCTGGAGTCACCTACGATGTTGGAGATCTACAACAAGAACGTGGCGAAAGATCTGCAGTAGCATTTGATCTCTACGAAGAAACTAGCCCAGGAGTCTTTGCTGAACTTGAGCCTGACTCGTTACGTATTCTTTCGTATGAACTTGCCGACAATCCAAATCTATTCAAACAATACTACCCGGGAAACGGCGATCTCGACGGTAATGAGCTTCAACTTGGTGCCAACACGACAGTTGACTGGGTCTTTGATATTGTAGCGCAAAAAGATAATGCGTTTTATTATGGCAGCACAGTTATTGGCGCCCCTGGCAGCACAGCAAATGGATCGGTGACATGGGACGCGCTTGATGCACAACCACAGAAAGCGAATTCCAGTGGCTATGACATGCCACTCATGGATTTTGTAATGACGAAGAGATTTGATCTTGATGACCCAGAGAATCCTTCCCTTAATGAAACATTCGATCCAGCAGTGGCAAACGCCTTCACTCTTTCAAATGGCATCACTATCGCTATTCCGGCGAATGCAATAGATAGTTATCTGTCGGCACGAATCACAGCCGAGTTATCATACGAGTTTTTCGACTACATGTTCCCAGATGAAGGATCAACATATGATTTTAAAATATACAATGAATCCGAGGGAGAGGAAGAAACGTTCCTGAAACCACTCACTATTACCATGCCATACTCAGAGGATGTTGTTACTGTTAATGGAGTTACTGAATCTGATTTTGCTCCCTGGTTTTTTGACCAGACGCTTTTAGTTTGGAAACATTTACCGGCTGCCCTCTACACAGTAAACACTGTAGATAATGAAATTAGTTTTTCTGCACGGCATTTCTCCACATACGGACTTATATATAACCCCGTTTCTCAAGCCTCAACCAAGGTCAGTTCTGGAAATGATGCCATAGTGTTACGAGGCATACCAGATTTGATTAGTGATGTCATTGACTCA
>CAZMTW010000076.1:0-3110 GCA_964569285.1 uncultured Gammaproteobacteria bacterium | reverse complement strand
AACACCTAGTAAAATAAAACAAGTCAAAACACAGAAGAAGCTTCGTGCTTATAGAAAAATAAAGAAGAGCGGCCGACTGGATGCAGGCTTGGGTATTACCTTAAAGCGACCTGCAGAAATAATTGATGGATATCACGTACGCTTCTCTGCAAAAAAGGGTGGCAGACGAGCAATGAAGCCATACAAAAAGGGTAAGGTCTTTGGCGTCGTTCTCGCAGATGTGGCAACACCGACAAATCCTGCGCGTGACAGGATCACCATGAATGCAATTTTCCGCATGAACAAAAAATTCTATATACGAGTCCGAGCGTACAGACTGGTGGGAGAGTCTCTACTTGTAGGCAAATGGAGTAAACCAAAAGCTGTACTGATAAAGAGTTCGGATACAGGACTCTAACTCAACCGACGTAGTTCAAAAAACACCCCAGATCGGGGTGTTTTTGTTTATTCATTACTTACTATGGAGCGACCGAGTCCAAATAACTATCAAGGTCTTCACTTATTCCATATCGTTCAGTCAGTCGCCAACCTTTTGCCGTTACTAAATTTCCTAAGCCCTCTGCAAAACTAACTCCACTTCTTTTATAATGCAGTCCAAGCCCTCGTTGCCTTCCATCATGGACTGCTTCTAGCCGCCGTCCTCCTCTATTATTTTCTGTCCATACTTTTTCTCGTTCATATGTGTATGGAGGTCCAAAACTCGTCCCGGGACCATCCTTCTCTACAAGATATGTATTACCAGAATCATCCTCGGTGCGAGTAAGGAAGCGTGAGGGAACACCTGGATGACCACCACGAAGATCAAATGTCTCTGCGCGCATAGTCCGGTGAACTTGTGGTCCATCACTATACCTCTCATCAAATTGAGTTTGAGCCAGAGCACGAACACGATGACCAGGTTCTGGCTCTTGATCATCAAGAACAACATCACGCCGTGCAAATTCCAACCCTCTTTTTCCATGTCCGCCAAAACTAAATTCAGCTTCGCGATGCAGTATGTCTCCCCTATTCAACAGTCTTCTCCCGCGATCTGTACGAGCCAATCGTATAGTAGCTCGCTGCATGTTTATAGTTTGCTCGTGTTGTTCATCGCCATCCATCCATGTTGTTGATAGTTCAGAATTAAAAAATTCCGGTTCCTGAACATCCCCATTTTTCAATTGAACCCGCAACTGATCAGTCCGACCACTTCTCCTTCTTTCATATACTAGACGTGACTTGTCATATCTATTTTCGGATTCATCTATGAATCCGCGAGGGTCAAAACCCCAATCTTGTAATAGCCGCGCACGATCAGCTCCTCTGGATCGTACAAGTCCAACAAGAAGCTCGTTGGACATTTGGTTTGCAGCTTCTCCCATAGCCGCCACATCCTCCATCCTCAATCCAAAATCTGCTTGAAGGGTATTAAGGAATCGTTGCTCGACTTGAGCAGGATTCCACTCTTCAGCTCCACGGGGCCTTCTTTCTGGTCCAGGGGTTCTTGCCATGCTACTGTGTGTTACTTAAACAGCTTCGCTATGAAGTCACGTATCATAGCAAATAATCCGTTACCTACGGTTGACTGATTCATGCTCTGTGCCTGAGTGGCTTGTTGCAACTGCTGATCATGCTGTGCCTGTTTTCCACGATTCACTTGCTGCCGCGCTAACTTAGCTTGGTCATCTCTTGCACGAGCCTCTTGTCGTTGTGCTAATTTACCTCGCTTGTTTGCTACACCTCTCCCTCTCCCTGCTCCGGCTTGCTGTTGAGCTCGTAGTTGTTGATTGGCTAACTTTCTTGGATCCACATTCTGACCTAGCCCCTGCGGATCTTCACGCATTGACTGCTGTGGCTGCTGTACTGGTTGCCCTTGTTGTGCGCGCTGTGCTGCTCGCTCACGTCCTATTCTTTCTTTTTCCGCTTCATCTACCATATTTGTTTTCTTAATAGTTATTTATATACATACTTCTTTATTCTGCGTGCTTCTCCATCAATCTCTCCATATCAAGTGTGTTGAGCAAAGCAGCACGGCCAGTAACCTCCCAAAACGTATCAAAGTCATCGTTCATCATCCATACCATGCCCGGTGGTTTATCTGCAAATCCTGCGCCAAAACCTCCTCTTCCATATTCTGTAATTTTTACATCCACTGCTCCATTATCATCCATTACAAATTGGTATGAGAGTAACATATTTCCATCTACCAAGACCTGTATTTCATCTCCACTCTCTTCAACAGTGACGTCTTTCAAATACTCTAGCAGTTCATGTGTATACGCCTCTTTTGCCTCTGCTGTTCTTTCAGCATTTCTTACATCCTTTTCGATCCCTTCGGTGTCAATGTGAGCTAAAAAGTCTCTGAGAATTGGGAAAGCCTTTTTTTGGAAATCCGCTTTTTTTGATTTGGCCTCTTCAGATTCGCGTAATGCATCTTGCACTGCAGCAATTCCTTCACGTAAATCTTGTTGCTGTTCAGGAGTAATTTCAGCTACAGCTCTTTCTATATCACGATGGAGATCATCGTGATTGGTCTCGCTTGAGCGCGCATCATCATCTGCATTAGGATGATCAGGAGCGTCTGAATTAAAACGATCAATAGCAACACCCAATGCTACAAGACCGGCTAAAAGTGCGAGAAGTTTTTTTATTCTGCTTTCTTTCTCCCTACCTTCTGTTGAACCTACTTTTTCAACCATACAAACTTATTTGAATCATCTAATTGCTTTGTTTGTTTAGAATAGTCGCCTACCTTCGCCGCGCATTTCGCGCCCGAATCCCACCTTCTCATCATGCTTTCTCTGCGCTTCAATATATTCAGCTCCATTTGAGGCTGCAGTCTCAATTTCTGATGGCAAAACAAAATCTGCTTGCGACAATTGATCACGCAGCAGCCGTGTCCGCTCTTTATTACTTGTCGCAGCTACAACTGTACCTGCAAGATGATCCCAGCCTTCAGCAACCCTATTGCTTCGCAGTATAAGACCATCTGGTGCGCTGTGGTCCACAGTCTCCTCGGCAATTACGCCTCCTTCTCCATCTAGCACTTTCAAAGTTACCTCTGTTGGCTTTCCGTCGTCTCCTCGTGTAATTGATAGCGAAACGCCGCGCTCGACTCCCTCACCATCAGT
>CAZMTW010000075.1:0-5280 GCA_964569285.1 uncultured Gammaproteobacteria bacterium | reverse complement strand
CCTGAAGCAAAAAAACTGATCGTTTCTGGCTTCCTCGAAGAAATGCTTGCAACTGTCCGTGAATCCAGTATGCTAAAGCAGATTCATTCGTTAGTAGATGAACGAAAACAATTAATCTAAACCCATGTCCGCATCTCTTGCAGACAAAGTCCGCAAAGACTTTCCAATACTCTCAACTGGCCTTGCCTACCTCGACAGTGGCGCAACCGCTCTTAAACCTCAAGTGGTTATAGATGCTATAACCAAATACTACACCGACTACCCTGCCAATGTGCATCGTGGCATTTATAAAATCAGCGACCAAGCATCGATTGAATTTGAACGCGTTCGCGGATTGGTACAGCGGTTTATTGGAGCAGAACATGAAGAAGAAATTATATTCACCAGCGGAACTACACATGGACTCAATCTAGTCTCATTGCTGCTTGAACAAAAACTTAAAAAAGGTGACGAGGTGATTGCCACTAATATCGAACACCACGCAAACTTGATTCCTTGGCAGCTCATGTCTCAGTGGATTGGCATTGAACTCAAATTTTTGATTGTAAATGAAGATGACAAGCTAACAGTTGAGCAATTGGAAAAGCTTATTACTCCGAAAACCAAAATACTGAGTATCACTCAAACCTCAAACGTTTCTGGATACAGCCCACCGGTCAAAGAGCTCGCTACAACGGCGCATGAACACGGTATGATTGTTGTGGTTGACGGAGCACAAAGCGTACCTCATAAACCCGTGGACGTTGTTGACCTCGGAGCAGACTTCTTTGCCTTTTCAGGCCATAAAATGTGTGGACCAACCGGAGTCGGTGTACTATACGGGAAAAAAGAACTACTCGAAGAGCTAGAACCGGTTATCGGCGGCGGAAGCATGATTGACGAAGTAGAACTCACTTCTGCAACCTGGGCACCAGTTCCAGAAAAATTTGAACCTGGAACGCCAAATATTGCTGGAGTTATTGGCCTTGGAGCAGCCATTGAGTATCTTACAGCTATTGGCATGGAAAACATCCAAAAACACGAACGGGAGCTATTTAACTACGCTATTGCAGAATTCCAAACAAAACTACCAGGTGTCACCATTTATGGACCAACAGATATGTCGAGCAGGTGCAGTATCATCTCTTTTGCTGCTAAAAACGTGCATCCACACGATATGGCTTCTATTTTGGATCAAGAAAATGTTGCTGTTCGAGCTGGGCATCATTGCGCACAACCTCTCATGAAACACTGGGGTGTCCCCTCCACTACTCGAGCAAGTCTCTACCTGTATAATAATGAAAATGACGTTGACATGCTTGTGAACGGCATCATAAAAGCTCAAGAATTATTTGCTGAGTGATGTCGCCGGAGCATTTCTCGCGACCCGGACAATCCGCAGTGCTTGGGCCGCTTACTAGCGGACCAAGGGGACGTCCGGGGGGTGAGAAAATACGCAGGAGACATCAATAAAAAAAATTATGGATATATATCAAGAAGAAATAATGGAGCATTACAGGCACCCGCAAAATCACGGGACGGTTGAGAATGCAGATATTGAACAATCGGAACGCAACTCCAGCTGTGGAGATGAACTCACTTTTTCTTTTAAGTTAAAGGATGGCAAGGTAGCAGATGTTCAATTCCGCGGAGATGGATGTGCAATCAGTCAAGCTTCTGCATCTATGCTAACAGAAGAGGTGATGGGAAAATCTATTGAAGAAGTGATGAAAATTACAAAAGAAGACATCCTCGACCTTCTTGGCATTGAATTAGGGCCAGCGCGCCTGAAATGTGCTTTGCTCTCTCTTCAAGGCGTCACACACGCTCTCGCTGACCAAAAAAAATAACACCAAACAAAAAATCGCTCCGAAGTATATCGGAGCGATTTTTCTATTTCAGAAGTACGTTACTCCTGTTTTGGCGCTTCTGTTGAAGCTACTGGCGCTGAACCGCCCTTTTTCTTACCCATTTTAATCCACATCAAGACTCCGATGCCGATCACCGCAAGAACGATGATAACGACCCAGATATTCTTAGCAATAAGTACGACACTCCATACAATCAGCCATAAAACGAGGCCAATTAATGCAGCAACGAACTTGATTACACCGTCAAATCCCTTATCAAGATGCTTTCCAAGCCCAGGAATCACCTTCAACACATTGGTGAAGAGTGTTAGAGGACCAAAGATCAACACAACACCAAGTACCATTAATACGAGTGATGCAATGCGTAATCCCCACTTTGAAGCACTGTCTTGTGATTCAAGCTCTTCTACTGTTCCTTGATATGACAATGTTGAGAAGACATATGGTCGACCTTCATACGCGGTCGTCATCTTGTTCTTTTCAGCATCTCCAGCAACTAACATATGTTGATCACTCATCATGTACTCATATTCTCGTCGCTCATCCCCTTGAATAGGGTCTGTAGCGCTTGAAACAAAGTCATATACAGTCATTTCTTGCGAACCGATAAAATTGACACTGCTGCTTGGTGTTACAGTATAATTTCCAATTTTTACATCGGAAACTGCAACAACTGGATCACCAACCGTATCCCAGCTATATTCCTCGACCTGATAACATTGCGTACAATTTGTACCGTCAGCATCACATTCCATTGTTGTTTCATACAAAATGGTTTGATCAGCGGTTGGTGTAGTACAGGTCTCTTTTTCCGTACGAGTATATGTCTCATTTGTCGTTGAAACATACATACAGTTGGTCAATGGAGCTACTGCATCCTCTATAACACCGTCATCTAATGAAACATCGTCAAACGCATCGTCCACTGGACATGTTAATGCATCGAGGTTCGTTGCATCTCCCTCAATGACAATATATCCTTCGGTACTGCCTGTTGCATCTACAACAGCTGCTGTTCCAAAATCAGCAGCACGATGCTGTGATTCTGCATACCATGCTGCGAGTGGTGACAAAAACACCACAAACACGATACCGATAAGCGCTCCTCCGAGAGTGCTCATTATGCCGCCCTCTTTTCGAGTACGATATGTACCAGGAACCGCTCGTGGCACCTTATTAAATAAACCCATACGTTGTGTATTTACTTATTGTTTAAATTAGCTGTGTATAGTATATCATGTCACAACTTCATTAACAAAAATCATGTGTAAAAATAAATATTGCACCCACGCATTAAAAATGGTATAGTAAACCAGTAACAAAATTACCATTATGACTACACAGCACACGAATTTAGATTCTGGTCTGAGCAAGGTGCTCTTGACTCATCCGTTCATCTGATAGCGGATTTTTTAATTAAATCAAAATGAAGAGAATAATTATGAAAACTGCGTTTATGACTCAATCACGTATATCGGCCCACTGGTGGCGAAATGCCATTATTGCTGGCATCGCAAGTATGCTTATGCTGTTTGCTTTTAGCAATACAGCTCACGCATACACCTACAATAGTTACTCTATTACAGACCTGAACGCTACAAGCACGAATACAGCAGCTGGTGCAACAACAGACATCACATTAACGTTCACTACACCAACAGCAATACCATCAGGCTCAACCATGTATATGTATATGCCCTATTTATATGATTATGACGGGGGTAATTATAATTCTGAATATCTAAATATTAGTGGTGCTACTATCACATCCAGCCAATTTACCGCAAGTACCCCTGGAACCTCATACGTCAATCTCACATCAAACGCTGATCTTGCGTCTGGTGCAGCTGTCACCATTACCATTATCGGCGCAGTGAATCCATCGTCAATGGAGGGTACAGGAACATACAGTATTAGTATGTATGACTGGGATAATGCCGCTGACACCTATACATCAGTCTATGGTTCTGTCAGCCAAGCATTTGGTGAAATTGATCTCACCATGACTTTTCTTGATGCAGACGGTACAACACCCATCTCTGGCGTGAATGTAAATTTGTCATACTACAACACAAGTAATTGGAGTGATTATGAATACTTTTACGGATATACAAATACAAGTGGTCAAGTACAGTTTGCTGGACTTACCGCAGGACGAACATACGATGTCTATACCTACTATAATGGAAGCACAGAAGACGGAGGCACAGATAATGAGCCACCAGTGATTAACTCATATACAAACACTGCTCCTGGTGAAACCGCAACATACACATTTGATGCAGCTAATATCACTACACATTTCAATGATGCCGATGGCGTTGCAATAGACAATGCATACTATTACCTCTACAAAACCGACTACACAAACTACAACACTGATTATGTTTGGAGATATGGATACACTGATTCAACTGGGTTGATTAAAACATCAGCACCAGTAGACGGAAATTACACATTGCAAGTCGCTGACCCAGAAACCTGGAGTTATTATAATTTCAACTTCACCGTTGTCGGAGGTGTCGCATCAGGACTCGCAGACCCTATTGCAATCCCCTCTCCTGAAGTAAGTGGTACGCTGTATGCTGGCGGTGTTGCACAAAGTGGAATTTATGGATGGATGTATGACAGCACATACAGTAATTATCGTTCATTCACTACTGCAGCCGATGGAACATTTGAAGTTGGATTTGGAGTTACGGGAACATATAAACTGGAATTCAGTTCATGGGGATTACCTGATGGATACTTTGCTCCAGCACCACAAACCATCGCAGTTACGGGTGGGGTACCAAACACTCCTCTTACTGTTAACTTGCAAGCTGCAACAAAGACGATTTCAGGAAACATCACCATGAAAGAAAACAGCACCGCAAATATTGCCGCTGGGACACCAGTAACAGATGCATATGTCTACGCCTACCAATCAGGTGAATCATATGGATGGGCGCAAGACACTGTGGACAGTAGTGGTAACTTCAGCTTGACTGTCACTGGCGGAACCTGGAACGTGTACATCTATCAACAAAGCTGGCCAGCAACATGGGCATATACAGGTGAAAACATGATTGTTGAATTTGCGAAAAATGACACTCCAGAAACCTCAACACTCGATATTCAGGTAGTACCCTATGATGCACATATTACTGGAACAATCACATATCCAGACGGAACACCGGTCGGAGCAAATGCCGTATATATTTATGGATATGGCTCAAACGTCTACAGTAGTGCATACACAGATGCGAACGGCGCATTTGACTTAAGCACCACAGCCGGAAGCTTTGATATCTATCTGTACTTCTATAACGGAACAAATAATTATTCAGTACCAACTGTTGCCACACAATCAGTAAAGAGCGGCGAAACTAAATCACTGGGAACAATAGCACTCGTAGAAAAAAGCAGTCACATCGAGGGAGGAATTACC
>CAZMTW010000074.1:0-5288 GCA_964569285.1 uncultured Gammaproteobacteria bacterium | reverse complement strand
GTCATTGCTGGAATGGGGTTTGGATGGCAGCAAGCTCTCGGCGCGGTGTTGTGGTCCGGAGTTATATTCCTGATACTTACCTTTACATCAGTACGGCAGAAAATCATTCAGGCTATCCCGGACAAAATGAAATCTGGAATCGCGTTGAGTGTTGGAGTCTTCCTTATCCTTATAGCGCTTCGTCTCGCTGGAGGATTGGTCTACGAGGGTGTTGTCTTAGACGGACTCGGAACACTACTGTCAGTTGAAGGACTCGTGTTCGGACTTGGATTAATCCTTCTACTAGTTCTAAAGAAACTGAAAGTACCTGGATCTGTCCTTATAAGCATTATCGTTGCAGCTGTTGTAGCTCATCTTCTAGGCATCGGCGCTGTTGCCGAACCGATCACGGTCTCTCGTGAAATGTTGAGCGCTATATTTCAAATAGATATTGGTGTAATTACTGATCCAAGAATGTGGAGCGTGATACTCATTCTCTTCCTCGTAGACTTCTATGGAAGTGTTGCAAAGTTCATCGGTCTTACACAGAACACGACCATTGTTGATGAAGACGGCATCATGCCACAAATGCAGGAAGCACTTACTGTAGATGGAGCAGCCACTGTTGTTGGTGCAGCGCTTGGCACAACCAGTCTGACTACCTTTGTAGAAAGTGGAGTTGGTATCAGCGAGGGCGGACGCACCGGGTTTACCGCTGTTGTTGCTGGAATAGCTATGCTCGCCGTATTCGTTGCAGCACCTCTCATTAACCTAGTGCCGGTGATCGCTACAACAGGTGCGCTTGCATGGGTCGGTATCAGCATGTTCCCTAAGAGGGAAGAGCTAAAGAAGTACAGCGTGATTGATATACTGACCGTGCTGGTGATGATTGGCGTGACTATCGCGACATTCGCAATCGACAAAGCCTTGTTGTTTGGCTTCGTGGTCTACATTGTAGGACTACTTCTTGCTGGTAGACGCAAAGAGTTGAACATCTACATTGTTCTCTCTGCAGTGTTGCTGACTATCGGATTAGTACTGAGTTTATAATTAAACAGGCACTTCTTTAAAAACAATATCACTGGTGTTGAAGTACTTCGCCGTAAAATCAACAGCGTCTTGCACGTTAAATGGTTTACAGGTATAGGCATCAACACTGAAGAAAGGAATTGTTGTTGTGTATGAATAAAAATGTGCGCCTGAAGTCACCCAATGAATCCATCCACCATAACCCATCTCCTCAGCAGGGTAGGCATACGGTTTTTGGAGTGGTCGCATGTCAACAACTTTGGAGAGTTCCCATAAGTAGTCAATAATCTCTTCTTCATTTACAACATGGTCGGTAGTGCCCTCAATAATGACTCGCTGTCGAACAAGCTCGGGTGCTAAATTTTTCCATTCTGATGTCATAGCGTATGTATACAGTTACTCAAATAAGGAGGCAAATATATTGAACTTTTTAGCGCTCTAGTAAAGAAACTCTTTACTAGAAGATTCTTATATGGTATAGCTAGTTACATATGTTTCTAGGACAGAAGAAAAAACTGGAAGACTGCATTCTCGAGGAGCTCAGCAAAGGACCTCTGCTCATTTTGGATTTAATTCAAAAAATAAAGAGCAGGGTACCCGGGGTAACGAAGCAGGGTGTGTACTACGCGTTGCGTGTTCTCAAGTCACAAGAAGTTGTCGTGCTGCATAAAGGACATGTATCAATCAATGTGAGTTGGTTGAATAAAGTAAACGAATACACCCTCACTGCCCAACATCATTACTTTTCTGCTCAACAGAGAAGCGGCGATGTCGCAGCGCTGCAGGATGGAGAAAAGATTAAATATTACTTTACAGATCCGTCTACGACTGACATTTTTTGGAACCACACCATTACTATACTATCTCGTATTGTCGATCCTGTGCATCCCTTTATTGCATTTGATCCCCACTGTTGGTTTTTTATTGCTGGTGATAATGAAAGTACATTACGTGACAGTGTGAACAAAGACGGGCGATCATACCTTGTTGCTGTGAATGGTAATACACTTCTTGATAAGCACATAAAAAATGAATTCAATGGGACCGAGAGTCAATACTACATGGCAGGAAAAAAACTTTTCCCCTCTGAAAATTATTATCTCAATATCATAGGAGATTATATAGTTGAAGTATGGCTAGATACAGAATGTGAAAAACGCATGCAACACCTCTACTCATCAACGAAGAAATACTCTGATAGCGTACAATATGAATTGCAATCAATCATCGAAGAGCGCGGCAAAACAAAGTTGGTCGTATCACGAAATATAAAGAAAGCAGAACGGCTGAAAAAAAAGCTCCTGAAATTTTTTTTCGTTCCAACAAATTGATGAGCTGTCGAATAATCACTATTACCGGGTGTTAAATCTATACGGCACAAAAGCGCGTAAACTTAACTTGACATCGTACTCAGTTGCGGTATACTGACACTATGCCAAAAAGCTTTAAAGAACAGATCCATAACTCCGTTCAAGCTGCTCGAGAGAAGAAAGGGCTTTCTCAACAAGGGCTTGCTGAAGCTGTGGATGTGTCTCGCCAAACAATAAGCGCAATCGAAAAGGGGAATTATGCCCCCACAGTTTTGTTGGCAATGAAAATTGCTACTCACTTTAATCTACGCGTTGAAGATATTTTTTCTTATGAATAAAAAAACCAAGAAATTGACAGATGGTCTCATACTCATTTTACTTGCTGTGGCACTCGTATTCTTAGTTAATCCACTTGATTGGTGGATGCCGTCTCAACTAGAAATGTTGCTTGTTGCAGCTGTTGCTTCAGTCTTCATATTTTTTAGCGCTATATTTTGGCGAGAAAAGGCAGTAGATGAACGAGATGAAGTGCATCTCTTTTTTGCGGGACGCGTTGCATTTTTTGTTGGTACGGCTATTACAACACTTGGTATTATTATACAGAGCTTGGATCACAATCTAGATCCCTGGTTACCATCTATCCTAATAGGAATGGTCTTTGCAAAGTATGCAGGACGTTTTTATGCAGAGCTTCGGAAATAGGCGTTCATTGTGGATGTAAACTTAACTTGACATCATTTTTATAGGGTGTTATCATAACAGCAGATAAAAAAGCAATAACAATTTATGGAGACTTTTATGAAAAAAGCACTATTAATACCACTAACACTCGCGGCATTCGTTTTAGTTGGGGCTGGATGTACACCTACACCAGAAACACCTTCGGTAGTTGATACAAATACAACGAAAACGACTGCGGCAGACGACACCATGATGGAAGAAGACACCATGATGGAAGAAGATGCAGTTGGAAGTCATGTTGACTATGATGAAGCTGCAGTTACTGCCGCGGCAAAAAGCGGTACAACAGTGTTGCACTTCAGCGCACCATGGTGCCCAACATGCGCGGCATTAGAAAAAGATATCGATGCAAACGCAGATAACATTCCGGCAGGTCTCACAATTTTCAGAACGGACTACGATACAATGCTAGAGCTCAGAAAAAAATACGGTGTGACATACCAACACACATTAGTTCAAGTCGACGCCAATGGTGATCAAATCACCAAGTGGTCCGGCGGCACCACACTCGACAGCATCTTATCTAAAGTACAATAACCTCGGCTGATAACAACATATATGGGCTTACTTCTTCTATCATTACTAGGCGGCATTCTGACTATCCTTAGTCCGTGTGTTCTACCTCTACTGCCAGTGATTGTCGGTGGTTCAGTTACAAACCATAATAAATGGCGACCGCTAATCATTACAGTGTCACTGTCAGTATCGGTCGTCTTGTTTACCTTGGCGCTGAAGTTGAGCACAGCTCTTATTGCGATTCCTCCAAGCACATGGACAACTATTTCGGGTGGCATGGTCATCGCACTTGGTATTATTACTATTTTCCCATCACTCTGGGAGAAGGTTGCCCTGAAGTTCAATCTTTCTGGAACATCAAATACATTCCTCGCACGTTTCTCGCAAAAGAATAACTGGTTCGGTGCGGTGCTCGTTGGCATGGCTCTCGGTCCTGTATTCTCAAGTTGCAGCCCTACATATGCGCTTATCCTCGCTACGGTCCTCCCACAAAGTTTCTTTGTAGGGCTGATGAATCTCATAGCATACGCAGTTGGACTATCTGCAATATTGTTACTCGTCGGAATTTTTGGTCAACGAATTGTGGTCAAGCTCAAATGGGCTGCAAATCCAGAAGGATGGTTTAAACGAGCGCTCGGCATACTGTTTATTATTGTTGGAGTACTCATAATTACCGGAATTGATAAAAAGATTGAGACCAGTCTCGTGTCACGTGGGTTTGGAATAACTAATCTAGAAGAACGTCTTGTAGGTGATGCATCGTTGGACATGGACAAAGAGGCGGACGTAATGGAGAAAGAAGAGGTGCCTGCAGCAATAAAAGATTTAAAAGCACTGAAGATGAATATCAGCAATCCAACAGATGCTCCAGAACTGAAAGGACTGCAGTCATGGATCAACAGTAATCCAACAACCATAGAAGAGCTGCAAGGCAAGGTGGTTATAGTTGATTTCTGGACATATAGTTGCATCAACTGTATTCGCACATTGCCATTTATGAATCAGTGGTATGAAAAATATGTAGATGATGGGTTGGTGATTCTTGGAATCCACTCTCCGGAGTTTGGATTTGAAAAAGTCGAAGCTAACGTAAGAAAGGCAGTTGAAGATTTCGATATCAAGTACCCTGTTGCACTCGACAATGATTTTGAAACATGGCGAGCATATGATAATCGATATTGGCCTGCAAAATACTTTATTGATCGCGAAGGAAAGTTACGACACACGCACTTTGGGGAAGGGGAGTATGAAGAGAGCGAGGAAATTATTCAATACCTACTGAGTGAAGGAGGCGAGGTGGTAGAGGACGAGCTGAGTGATTTTGGAGATTTGAATAGTGTACCATTCAGTCAACAACAAACACCTGAGACGTATTTGGGGTATTCACGTGCAGATGAATTTGCTAACAAAAAAGAGAAACAAAACGACAAAGTGGTAGAGTACACTCTGCAGGATATTAATAAAAATGAATGGACACTAAGTGGACAGTGGACTATAAACGGTGAGCATATCGTTGCTGGTGAAGATGGTGCCTCATTGCAAATTCAATTTTCCGGAAAGGATGTGTACATTGTGGCAGTGTCAGACGTAGAGGCAACTATGAAAGTTTGGCTGAACGGAGCTGACCCTGGTACACAGGGTGGAGCAGATGTTGTTGATGGTTCTGTCGATATTACTGGGTCACGGTTGTATCATGTTGTGAGCGGAGAAAAG